>CALMAD010000292.1 GCA_937859105.1 uncultured Propionibacteriaceae bacterium | reverse complement strand
CTTCCGATCTCGGGGCGGCTCCGGGACACCCGCTGGCGTCCCCGCGGCCCCGGACGCCCCGGGTCCCCGCTCGGGCAGCAGCCCCGGCGGCAGCGGCGGGATGCCGACCCCCGGCGGGGTGGGGCCGGCCGCCGACGGCAGGCCCGGGTTCCGGGGGTCGCCGTCGGGCTGAGCCGACCGGCCGGGCGCGGTCTCGCCCCCGGACGCCGCCGGCGGCTCACTCGGCGTCCGAGGGCCGGAGGGCCGGCGGTCGCCACCACGCGTCGGGTCCCCCGGGTCCCCCGGGTCCCCCGGGCCGTCCGGGGGCAGAAAGTCCGGACGCCCGCCGGGGTACTCCGGCCCGCTCATCCGACCGGCTCCGGCACGCGACCCACGCCGCGGGCGTCCCGCACCAGGCGCGCGACGCGCCACGCGAGCAGGGGCATCGTCACGGCGAGGAACAACTGCGGCCGCGTCAGCCCGCCCCAGGCGACGGCGTTGCCGCGGACGAACTCCACGCAGAACCGGAACACCGCGTACCCGGCCACGTAGAGCACGAACAGGTCCCCCGGCCGCGCGAGCCGGTCGCGAAGCCGCCACAGCACGGCGAACGCGACCGCGTGAAACGCGATCTCGTACGCGAACGACGGGTGCAGCCCGACGCCCGCGACCGCCCCCGCCCGCGGCCCGCCGAGCCGTCCGGACGCCGCGGCGTCCAGCACCATGCCCCAGCGGGCGCCCGTGGGCGCCCCGGGGAGTTCGGTGAGCAGGCAGCCGACGCGCCCGATGGCCATGCCGAGGGCGACGGCCGGCGCGAACAGGTCGCCGGTGCGGGCGCGGTAGCCGACGATCCGCTTGCCGACGTGGACGCCCAACCAGGCCCCCACCAGGCCGGACAGGATGCTGCGGTTGCCGTCGATCCACCATTGCAGCAGCCCGGCGTTGCGGGCGAGGTCGGCGTGCTGGGCCCAGGTGCCGAGGCGGGCGCCCAGCGCCAAGAAAGCGAGCGCGCACCCGACGACGGCCCAGAGCCGGTCGTCGGCGACGCCGCGCCGGCGGGCCTCCGCCGCGAACACGGCCAGCGCGGCCGCGACTCCGAGCCCGACGCCGGCGTCGTGCGCGAGGTCGGAGCCCGGGAACGGCAGCGGCACCATGGCCCTACCTTAAGCGGGCCCGGGGGCGCGCTCGGCGACGATCGCCACCGCCCCGAACGCCGTCGGCGTCAGCACGAGCGTCGCCGCGTTCGGCCCCTGCGGGCGCAGCCGCTTGCGCAGGGCGGCCGGGTCGGCGTCCAGGCCGCGCTTCTTGATCTCCAGGACGCCCACGCGCCGCTCGCGCACCCAGGCGCGCAGGCGCTTCTCCTGGTAGGGCAGGACGTCCACCACGGCGAAGGCGTCCGCGAACGGCGTCGGGACGAGCCGGTCCCCCGTCAGGTAGGCGATGCCGTCGGCGAGGGGGGCGGCGTCCAGGTCGGCGGCGAGCCGCCCGACGAGCCCGGCCCGGATCACCGCTCCGTCGGGCTCGTACAGGTACGCGCCCGGCGCCCGCGGCGCCGGCAGAGGCG
>CALMAD010000291.1 GCA_937859105.1 uncultured Propionibacteriaceae bacterium | reverse complement strand
GACCTCAAGTTGATGGGCGCCGGCATCGTGCCGCGCGAGCCGGTCGGCGGCACCGACGTCGCTCCCGAGGACACCTACGCCGCGGTCCTCGCGGAGCGCTTCCCCCACCTCGCGGCGGCGTTCGCCGCCGGCTACGACTGGGCGCCCGAGGAGCAGTTCGAGCGCGGGCTCGCGGCCCTCCTCGCCGGGTGGGCGGCCTGATCCCGGCGTGCAGCCGCACCGCCGTCGGGCGCGTGTCGGACGCCGACGCGGCGGCGTCCAGCGCCTAGCCTGACGTGCAAATCCCTTTTCGGACCAAGTTTGAGGACACCTGATGCGTATCCGACCTCTCGTCGCAGCCCTCGCCGCGGTCGCCCTCGTGGGGTGCAGCGCGGCCCAGCCCACCCCGACGAGGGCGGTCGGCCCCGACGTCGGCTGGGCCGGCTCGCCGACCGCGGACGCCGCCGCCGACGCCACGGCGTCCCCGACCTCCTCGGCGCCCGAGCTGCCGCGCGGTGGCCGGGAGTTCTTCCCGCGGTACCGGCTGTTCGGCTACTCGGGCTACCCGGGCGCGAAGGCCCTCGGACGCCTCGGCATCGGCGACATCAACGAGCGCATGACCGAGATGGAGGAGCGCGGCCAGCCCTACCGCGCCGGACGCGAGCTCATGCCGACCATGGAGCTCATCGCCACGATGGTCCACGGCAAGCCCGGCAAGGACGGCATGTACCGCACCCGCGTCGACGACAAGATCATCCAGCAGTGGCTGGACGTGGCCCGCCAGCACAAGGCGATCCTGCTGCTGAACATCCAACCGGGGCGCGCGAAGTTCATCGACGAGGTGCAGTACTACGAGAAGTGGCTGAAGGAGCCCGACGTCGGCCTCGCGCTCGACCCCGAGTGGGCCGTGAGCGAGGGCCAGCGGCCAGGGTCCGTGTTCGGGCACGTGACCGGCCAGGAGCTCAACGAGTGCGCCGAGTTCACCAGCAAGATCGTGACCGACAACAACCTGCCGGAGAAGGTGTTCCTGTATCACCAGCTCCACGTGCAGATCGTCACCGACGAGACCGCCCTGAAGCCGCACCCGGGGCTGGTGTACATCAAGTCGATCGACGGGATCGGCTCGGAGAAGATGAAGACCGAGACGTACAACGTCATCGTGAAGCGGACGCCGGAGTACGTCCACAAGGGGTTCAAGCTCTTCTACGAGGAGGACTCCAAGGGCAAGTGGGTGCTCATGACCCCCGAGCAGGTGATGGCCCTGACGCCGCAGCCGGAGTACGTGCTGTTCGAGTAGCCTCCTCCCACCGGCCCGACCGAAGGATCACCGATGCCCCGCACCCTGTACCTCACCGGCGACCCCGACGCCGACGGGCTGCTCGCCACCGACGCGAACGCCCTGCTCATCGGGATGCTGCTCGATCAGCAGGTCACCATGGAGAAGGCGTTCTCGGGGCCGGCGGTGCTGGCCGAGCGGCTGGGCGGACGCCTCGATGTCGCGGCCATCGCCGCGATGGATCCGGGCGAGTTCGTCGCGCTGTGCTCCCGGACGCCCGCGATCCACCGGTTCCCGAAGGCGATGGCCGAGCGCGTGCAGAACCTCTGCCGCATCCTGGTCGATTCCTGGGACGCGGACGCCGCGAACCTGTTCGCGGCGGCGTCCACCGGGCGGGAGCTGAAGAAGCTGATCGGCGCGCTGCCGGGCTTCGGCGAGCAGAAGGCGCGAATCTTCGTCGCCCTGCTCGGCAAGCAGTGGGGCGTCACGCCCGACGGCTGGCGCGAGGCTGCCGGCGACTTCGGTCAGGACGGGCACCGGTCCGTCGCCGACATCACGTCGCCGGAGACCCTGCGGCTCGTCCGCGAGCACAAGAAGGAGATGAAGGCGGCCGCGAAGGCGTCCAAGGGGTAGCGGCGCTGGACGGTTGTGCAGCAGATTGCGGGCCGTCCTGGGCGACGGAACAATGTGGCGCATGCTGATCGTGCACTGCAATGTCCAGGTCGTCGACGGCGGCGCGGACGCCTTCATCGCCGCCAGCCTCGCCAACGCCGAGGCCAGCCGCCAGGAGCCGGGGGTGCAGGTGTTCGACCTGCACCGGTCGGTCGACGACCCGAACCGGTTCGTGCTGGTCGAGCAGTACGCCGCCGACGACGACCTCGAGTACCACAAGACGCAGGAGCACTACCTCACGTGGCGCGAGGCCGTCGCCGACCTGATGGCCGTGCCGCGCGTGACGTACAAGTTCCACCCGTACGAGGGCTGACCAGCCCCGCCCTCGCCTCACGGGCGGGCCATCACGCCCGCAGATCTAGGCCCAGGTCGAGCACCGGCGCGGAGTGCGTGAGCCCGCCCACCGAGACGTAGTCGACGCCCGTCGCCGCGACGGACGCGGCGTCCGCCAGCGTCAAGCCCCCGGACGCCTCCGTCCGGACGCCCGCCGGCCGGCAGAGCCGCACGGCCTCGCTCAGCTCGTCGGGCGTCATGTTGTCGAGCAGCAGCAGGTCGGCCCCCGCGTCGATCGCCTCCCGGACCTGGGGGAGCGTGTCGCACTCCACCTCGACCGCGACCCCCGGGGCGACGCGGCGCACCGCCTCGAAGGCGGCGCGCACCGATCCGGCCGCGGCGACGTGATTGTCCTTGATGAGGGCCGCGTCGCCGAGCCCCATGCGGTGGTTGACGCCCCCGCCGCAGCGCACCGCGTACTTCTGCAGCACGCGCAGCCCCGGCACCGTCTTGCGCGTGTCGCGCACCCGAGCCCGCGTGCCGGCGAGCGCGTCGGCCCACGCGGCCGTGGCCGTCGCCACCCCGGAGAGCTGCCCGAGCAGGTTCAGCATGGTCCGCTCGGCGGTCAGCAGGCAGCGCAACGGTCCGCTGACGGTGAGCACGACGTCCCCCGGACGCACCCGGTCGCCGTCGGCGGCGACCAGGTCGACCGTGACGTCGGCTCCCTGGCGGGCGGCGAGGGTCTCCACGACGAGCGCGGCCACCGGCAGGCCCGCGAGGCAGCCGGGCTGGCGCGCGACGACGTCGGCCGTCCCGGACGCCTCGGCCGGCAGCGTGGCCTCGGTGGTGACGTCGGGGCCCCAGGCGAGGTCTTCGTCCAGGGTGCGCTCGACGACGGCGAGCACCTCGTCGGCGGGCAGTCCGGCGCGGGCCAGCGCGTCGACGACGGGGCGGGAAGCGATGGTGGTCATGCGGCGTCCTCTCGAAGGTCGGCGGGCAGGTGCGTGCTGAGCGGTTCCCAGTCGCGCTGGGGGCCGTCGTCGCCGAGGCGCCAGGTGAGGCGGCCCAGCCAGTCGGACGACGGCTCGGGATGATCGGCGCGGCGGTGGCAGCCGCGCGACTCGGTGCGGCGCAAGGCCGCGGTCGCCACGAGGGTGGCGACGGTGTGCAGGTTCGTTGCGTCGAGCGCGGCGTGCCCGAGCGGCCCCCGGGACGCCTCGGCTCGCGCGAGCGCGGCGAGCACGTCGGTGAGGCCTTCTTCGGTCCGGTAGACGGAGGCGCCGGCGTCCATGGCCGCCCGGACGTCCGCCACCACGCCCGCGGCCAGGCACGACCCGGACGCCCGCCTCGCCGGACGCCCCGCCTCGAGCGCGAACCGGTCCCCGACGAGCAGCGCGCCCGCCCGATCGCCCGCGACCAGGGCCTCCGTGATCGAGTTGGACGCCAGGCGGTTCGCCCCCTGGACGCCCGTCGCCGCGACCTCGCCGACCGCGAACAACCCGGGCAGACTCGTGCGCCCGTCGAGGTCGGCGGCCACGCCGCCGCAGTGGTAGTGCGCCCCCGGACGCACTGGGATCGGCTCGCGCACCGGGTCGACCCCCCGCTCGCGGCAGAGCGCGAGGATGCCCGGGAACTGCCGCTGCCAGCGCTCCTTGCCGAAGCCGGTGGCGTCCAGCAGGCAGTGGGACGCCCCCGTCGCGGCCATCCGCGCCTCCAGCGCCGCCGACACCACGTCGCGCGGCGCGAGGTCGCCGAGCGGGTGGACGCCCGCCATCACCGGACGCCTGCCGGCGTCCAGCAGCCGCGCGCCCTCGCCGCGGACCGCCTCGGAGACGAGGACGCCCCGGTCGCCGACCCGTCGGAACCCGTCGGGAACCACGAGCAGCGTCGGGTGGAACTGGACGAACTCCACGTCCCGCACCGCCGCCCCCGCCCGCCAGGCGGCGGCGAGGCCGTCGCCCGTCGCCACGGGCGGGTTCGTGGTCGTCGACCACGCCTGCCCGACGCCCCCGGACGCCAGCACCACCGCCGCCGCCTCGATCTCGCCCAGCCAGCCGTCGGCGTCCAGCACCCGGACGCCGCAGCAGGCGCCGGAGGCGTCCGTGAGCAGGTCGACGAGCCGCGTCCGCGTGGAGACCCACACCCCGGACGCCGCCGTCGCGCCGGCCAGCGCCTCGGCGAGCGCGCGCTCGACCTCGGCGCCGCTGCCGTCCCCGTGCGCGTGCAGGATGCGCCGCGTACGGTGGCCGCCCTCCAGGTGCAGGTCGAGCCGGCCGGAGGCGTCCCGATCGAAGGACGCACCCAGCCCGATGAGCCGCCGGACGGCGTCCGGGGCTCCCAGGACGAGCTGCCAGACGGCCGCCGGGTCGCAGAGCCCGGCGCCGGCCTCCAGCGTGTCGGCCACGTGCTGGCCCGGCGAATCGGACGCCGACCACACCGCCGCCAACCCGCCCTGAGCCCACGCGGTCGCCGTGTCGGTGACGCCCGCGCGCGTGACCACCTCGGTCGCGAGCCCCGCCTTGGCGAGGCGGAGCGTCGCGGCCAGGCCGCCGGCGCCGGTGCCGACCACCACCACGTCCGTGCGGCGCCGCCACCGGGGTGCCGGCGCGGCCAGTTCCCTCAGCATCCGCATGCCGATCACTCCCCACCGCCCGGACGCCCGATCGCGACCATGCGCTCCACCGCGCGACGGGCCCGCTCGGCGATCGCCGGGTCGACCCGGACCTCGTCGACGCCCTCCCGGAGGCTCCGCAGCAGCTTCGGCGGGGTGTTCTGCTGCATGTACGGGCAGGCAGCGCGGGGGTTCACGGGCACGAAATCCGTGCTCGGGGACGCCTTGCGCAACTGGTGCAGCATGCCCACCTCGGTGGCCACGAGGACGCGGCCCCCGTGCGTGGCCCGCGCCTGATCGAGCATGCCGCCGGTGGAGAGGATGTGCGTCCGCTCGGCGGGCAGCTCGCCCCGCCCGGCCAGCCAGAGGGCCGACGTCGTGCAGCCGCACTCGGGGTGGACGAAGAGCTCGGCGTCGGGGTTGGCGCGCACCGTGGCCTTGAGGTCCGCCGGCGAGATGTCGGCGTGCACGTGGCACTCGCCCAGCCAGACGTGCATGTTGTCGCGCCCGGTCATGCGGCGCACGTGCGCCCCCAGGAACTGATCGGGGCAGAAGAGGATCTCCCGCTCGGCCGGGATCGACTGCACGACCTCGACCGCGTTCGACGACGTGCAGCAGATGTCGGTCTCGGCCTTCACCTCGGCGGTCGTGTTCACGTAGGAGACCACGACGGCGTCCGGGTGCTCGGCCTTCCACGCCCGGAGCTGGTCGGCGGTGATGGTGTCGGCCAGCGAGCAGCCCGCCGTGGCGTCCGGGATGAGGACGCGCTTGCCGGGGGAGAGGATCTTCGCGGTCTCGGCCATGAAATGGACGCCGGCGAAGACGACCGTCGACCTCGGGGACGCCGCGGCCAGCCGCGAGAGGGCGAGCGAGTCGCCGACGTGGTCGGCGACGTCTTGGATCGCGGGGAGTTGGTAGTTGTGGGCGAGGATCACGGCGTCCTGCTGGGCGGCGAGGCGCCGGACCTCGTCGGCCCACGCGCCGTACTCGGCGTCGCCCCAGGTGCGCCAGGCGTCGGGCTCGGCGACGGCGGGCCGTGCGGTGGTGTCGGTCATGGTCCCTCCCGGTTTTCGTTCGGTAGTCGAAAAGTAGTTGAAGCCTACCAGGCGAAAAAGAGGTTTGATAGCGTTTCGTTGATGTTCGAGCCTGTCCGCGACGGCCAGGGGGCCGCGCTCTTCCGCCATGAGGCGCTGGGGGTCGTCCTGCGCGTCCGGGGGGTCGCCGAGCGCGCCGCCGAGTTGACCGTGCTGCTGCGTCGGCGGCGC
>CALMAD010000290.1 GCA_937859105.1 uncultured Propionibacteriaceae bacterium | reverse complement strand
CCGCCACCTGTTCGGTGTCGGCCGCGCCCGGCGCGGTCGTCAACGAAGGAGTGAGGCATGACTGTTGTGATCGGCGTCCCCGCGAACGCCGACCCTGCGGAGACCCGGACACCGATCGTGCCCGACGTCGTCAAGAAGTTGGACGCCCTCGGCGTCCAACTCGTGGTGGAGCGAGGCGCCACTCAGGGCGCGTTCCTCCTCGAGGACGATCTAGCGGTCACGTGGGTCGATTCGACCGCCGAGGTGATCTCGGCGGCGCAGATCGTGTGGACCACCGGCAACCTGACACCCGAGGCTGAGGCGCAGTTGCGGCCCGGGCAGATCCTGATGGGTCTGCTCGCCCCGTACAGCAGCGCCGAGCACGCCTCCCGGCTCGCCCAGCAGGGCGTGACCGCATTCGCCATGGAGTTGCTCCCCCGCATCTCGCGGGCGCAGAGCATGGACATTCTGAGTTCCCAGGGGGCGGCGTCCGGCTACCAGTGCGCGCTGATCGGCGCCACGCGGTCGCCCAAGTTCTTCCCGATGCTGACGTACGCGGCGGGCACGATCCGGCCCGCGCGCGTGCTCGTCGTCGGCGCCGGTGTGGCCGGCCTCCAGGCGATCGCGACGGCCAAGCGGCTGGGTGCGATCGTGGAGGGTTACGACGTGCGTCCGGAGACGCGCGAGCAGGTCGAGTCGCTCGGCGCCAAGTTCGTCGACACGGGCGTCAGCGCGGCGGGCACCGGCGGTTACGCCCGCGAGCTCACCGAGGACGAGAAGGCCCAACAGGCCGCGGCCCTGGCGAAGGCGATCGGGAAGACGGACGTGCTGATCACGACGGCCGCGGTGCCGGGCAAGAAGGCCCCGGTGATCGTGACCCGCGCCATGCTGGACGGGATGCGCCCGGGCAGCGTCGTGGTCGACATGGCGGCCGAGACCGGCGGCAACGTCGAGGGGACGGTCGCGGGCAAGGAGATGCGCGTCGGCCCGGCCCACGTCGTCGGCCCGGTGAACCTGCCGGCCCGCATGCCCGTGCACACCTCGGAGATGTTCAGCCGCAACCTGTACAACTTCACCGCGCCCATGATCACGGACGGCGAACTGGTCATCGACTGGTCCGACGAGGTGATCCGCGGCACGGCGCTCACGCACGGCGGGTACGTCGCCCACCAGAGCGTCGGCAAGGTCCTGGGCCTCCAGACCGTCGCGGTCCGCGCGGCGGATCCGCTCGCCGACCAGGCGCCCACCGACGTGCAGCCGGCGCCCGCTGTGGACGCCACGGCCGTCCAGCCCCTCCCGACCACCGACCAGGAGCCTCAGGCATGATCGATCTGCTCTACCTCTACATCTTCGTGCTGGCGGCGTTCGTCGGCTACGAGGTCATCTCCAGGGTCCCGGTGATCCTGCACACGCCCCTCATGTCGGGCTCCAACTTCGTCCACGGCGTCGTGCTCGTCGGCGCGATGTTCGCCCTCGGCAACGCGCAAGGGCCGCTGCAGATCACGCTCGGGTTCCTCGCCGTGCTGCTCGGCGCCGCGAACGCCGCCGGCGGCTACGTCGTGACCGACCGCATGCTGGGCATGTTCGCGTCCAAGAAGAAGCAGGTCGCTGCGAAGAGCGAGGGTGAGAACTGATCATGGCTTTCGTTCTTGTCAACGGCGTGTACCTCATCGTCGCCGTCCTGTTCATCCTCGGCCTGAAGGCCATGAGCTCGCCCGTCACCGCCAAGCGCGGCATCATGTGGGCGGGCGTCGGCATGCTCGTCGCCACCGTCACGACACTGCTCATTCCGGGCACGCAGAACCTGATCCTCATGGTGCTGGCCATGGCGATCGGCGGCGGCGTCGCAGCCTGGCTCGGCAAGGTCGTGAAGATGACCGACATGCCTCAGATGGTGGCGGTCTACAACGGCATGGGCGGCGGCGCGGCCGCGCTCATCGCCGCGATGGAGTTCGCGGGCGGGCACATCGATCGTCCGGTGGTGGCCATCATGGCGACCCTCGGCGCGCTGATCGGCTGTGTCGCGTTCTCCGGCTCGGTCGTCGCGTTCCTGAAGCTGCAGGGCATCATGAAGAAGGCCCTGCGCCTGCCGGGCCAGAACCTCACGAACATCGGCCTCGCCGCCGTGACCCTGATCCTCGCGATCATCGTCATCGCCACCGGCAACGGGGTGGCGGTCGTGCTGTTCTTCCTGATCTCGCTGCTGCTCGGCGTCATCGTCGTCTCCCCCATCGGCGGGGCCGACATGCCGGTCGTCATCTCGCTGCTGAACGCCTTCACCGGCCTGGCGGTCGGCTTCGAGGGCTACGTCCTCGGCAACCCGGCACTCATCATCGCCGGCATCGTCGTCGGTGCCTCCGGCACGCTGCTCACCCAGCTCATGGCCAAGGCCATGAACCGGCCCATCAAGAACGTCATCTTCACCCCGCTCACCGGCGAGGCCCAGGAGGGCGCGGCCGAGGTCGAGGGCTCGATGAAGGAGATGAGCGCCATGGACGCCGCCGCGGCCATGCGCTACGCCGAGAAGGTCGTCATCATCCCGGGCTACGGCATGGCCGTCGCCGGCGCGCAGCACAAGGTCTGGGAGATGACCAAGCTGCTGGAGGACGCCGGCGTCGAGGTGAAGTTCGCCATCCACCCGGTGGCGGGCCGCATGCCCGGTCACATGAACGTGCTGCTGGCCGAGGCCGGCGTCCCGTACGACATGATCTACGACCTCGAGGAGATCAACGACGAGTTCAGCCAGACCGACGTCGCCCTCGTGATCGGGGCCAACGACGTCGTGAACCCGGCGGCGCGCAGCGACAAGAGTTCGCCGATCTACGGCATGCCGATCCTGAACGCCGACCAGGCGCACCAGGCCATCGTCATCAAGCGCGGCCGCGGCAAGGGCTACTCCGGCGTCGAGAACCTGCTGTTCTACGCCGACAACACCTCGATGCTGTACGGCTCGGCCCAGCAGGCCGTCGCCGACGTCATCGCGAACCTCAAGACGCTCGTCTGAGACAGCGCCGGATTACACACAGGGGCGGGTCCGTGCGGACCCGCCCCTGTGGCGTCCTCAGGCCCGCCGATCGGCGGGCGTCCTCTCGTCAGCCCGGCAGTTGCACGACCTCGGACGCCGGCGGCGTCGGGATCGTCACGGGCCGGCCGTAGCCGGAGAATGTCGTCGTGAAGGTGCCTTCGCTCTCGGGCCACTGCGAACGGACGGGCCGGTAGTCAGGCCCGACCCACAACTCCTGGGTGCGGCCCGACCCGGTCAGCGTGTAGTGGCGCGCCCGAACTCCTTCGACGGTCTCCTCGCCCCGGAACACCGCCTTGTCGACGCCGCCCTGCAGCGCCGCCGCGTCATAGGACTGCTGCACGTCGCGCACGGCCTCCGGGACGCTGCTCAGCGACCCCTTCAGCCACTTGCCCTGCGTGAGCTCGCCGGCCTTCACGTAGGCGGTCGCGCCGTCGATCATCACCTCGACGCCGCCCTGCTGCGTGCCCTTCGCGTACATGCGGGTCGTCTCGCCGCCGAAGTCGAGAGCCGCCGTCCCGCTGGCCACGACGCTCTTGTCGGCCTTCGTCACCTCGAAGGACGCCGTCGACGTCTTCGCGTCCCGCTGCGCCTTCGCGACGGCCGCCAGCAGGGCGTGGGCGTCCACCTCCTGGCCCGGGGCGACGCTCGCGACGGTGCCTGCGGCCGTCGGGGACGCCGTCGGTGCGGCCGCGCTCGGGGTGCCGGCAGCCGGCGAGTCGGGCGCGGGGGTCGTGCCCGAGGGGGCCGTACACCCGACGGCGAGCACGGCGACGGCCGCGAGGCAGAGACGGGGCAGGACGCGCATGGGTTCCTCCAGCGGGATGTGCGGGCAACAGAACTCCCCCGAGGCTACCCGGTACTCCCGCGGGGGCCCGCAGCGCAATCCGGCGGCCCCGCGCGGGCGGTGCCCGAGGGGCGGACCACCTTGTTGAGAAAGGGGGGCCTAGGACACACTGATGCCGAAACATGATCGCAACGAGGAGGGCCCATGAGCCAGCAGAACACCCCCAAGACCTCCATCGACGTGCGGTTGGCCAACGCCGATGACGCTGAGGCCCTCGCGCATCGCGAACCCAACCCCGACGCGAGTTTCGCCGAGAAGCACTTCGAGTTGCAGGAGCAGGGCGACTACTTCCTGGTGGTGGGGTTCGTGGGTGGCGAGCTGGGCGGCTACGTCGTCCTCGACTGCCGCGAGGAGACCGACCTGCGGCCCGAGATGAAGAACCTGTGGGTGTATCCGGAGTTCCGCCGCCGGGGCCTCGGCGCCGCCCTGTCGCAGTACCTGGAGACGCTCGCCAGCCGGCACGGCTTCGATGAGATCCAGCTCGGCGTCGACCCCGAGAACCCGGCCGCCATCCCGATGTACATCGGGCTCGATTACACGCCGACCGGCCACCACCGCGTCGCCACCTACCTCACGATCGCCGAGGACGGCACCGAGACCGAGGTCAAGGGGCACGACGCGATCTACCGCAAGTCGCTGCGCATCTCCGCCTGAGACGAACGCGCGGGGCGCCCGGCCGGGCGTGCCCGGGCGTCAGCGCCGCAGCGCCGGAACCTGAGCGTCCGCGAGGCAGACCACCTGCACGCGGGCGCTCACGTGCGTGCCGACCAGCAGCACGCTGAGCGGGAGAGTGCCCTCCAGCGGCACCTGCGCGATGACACCCCCGGCGCGGAGGATGTCGCCTGCGCTGGCCAGGTCATCCGGACGCCCGCCGCGCACCAACACGCCCGAGCCGTCGGCGAACCCCAGCCGCCAGCACCCCGGACGCGACGCGGGCTCCACCGACCACAGCCGGACGCCGTCGGCGCGCAGGGCCTCCAGACGGTCGGCGGCGCGCTCGGCGAGCGCCCGCTCATGCTGGGCGAGGACGCGGCGACCGAGGGCGTCCACGTCTTCGATGTGCCGGGACGACAGCCCGGCGACCCGCCGCCCCCCGTTGGGCGTCGGGAACCACGTCGTCAGCGAGATTCGCACAGGATCAGTATGGTCACCCGCGCGAGGGACCCGCAATCGTTCGAAAGTGCCCCGACCTTCTTACCTATTCAGTCTTTCGGCGAGGCTCACGGCACCTTTGGCCCGGCGCTAGGCCGCTTCCTGCCGCAGCAGCGTCCGGCAGCGATCGACGTCGTCGCGCATGCGGACGATCAGGTCGTCGATGGCGTTGAACTTCACCTGGCCCCGGATGTGGTCGATGAAGTCCACCGCGATGCGCGCCCCGTACAGCTCGAGGTCGGTGCGGTCGAGCACGTAGCTCTCCACGCGCCGCTGGAGGCCGTCGAAGGTGGGGTTCGTGCCGACCGAGATCGCGGCCGGCCAGCGCTCCGGCGCACGCCCGGCCAGCGGGACGCCGTGGGCGTCCAGCCCGTCGAGCCGGGTCACCCAGCCCGCATAGACGCCGTCGGCCGGGCACGCGAGGATCGCGGGCACCGGCAGGTTCGCCGTCGGGAAGCCCAGCTCGCGCCCGCGGCGGTCGCCTTGCTGCACGACGCCGCTGAACCGGAACGGACGCCCCAGGTGCTCCGCGGCGCGGCGCACGTTGCCGGCGGCCAGCTGCTGCCGGATCAGCGTGGAGCACGTATCCTCCGACTCGAACTGCACCAGGCTCAGCGCGGTCACCTCGAACCGGCCGCGCCCGTACTCGCGCAGCGTTTCCACCGTTCCCGACGCCCCCCGGCCGAACCGAAAGTTCTCCCCCACCACGACCCGACGCGGGCGGAGCGGCCGGATCACGTCGCTGAGGAAGCGCTCCGGCGTCCACGACGCGAAGTCGTGCGTGAAGTCGATCACGCGCACCTCGTCGGCGCCCGCCTGCTTCAGCAACGCGATGCGCTCCTCCAGCCGGGTGAGCAACTGCGGCCCGTGCCCGGGGCGCAGCACCGACAGCGGGTGCGGCCAGAAGGTGACCACGATCAGCGGCAGCGTGGGCTCGGCCTGGTGGGCCGCCTCCAGCACCCTGCGGTGCCCCGGGTGCACGCCGTCGAAGTTGCCGATGACGACGACCGATTCGCTCATGCCTGCCTTCCGCCCTGGACCGTCCCGCACTCTACCAAGCCTTCGACGAGCGTTCCGG
>CALMAD010000289.1 GCA_937859105.1 uncultured Propionibacteriaceae bacterium | reverse complement strand
TGACCCCGCCACGAAGCGACCGAAGAACCCCGCCATTCAGCAGACGAAGTCACAGGCAGGCGTTGCGGAAACGCTGCGGGCGTTTCGCGGTTTACTGCAGGCGTTCCGCACACGCTGCAGGCGTTTCCGAGCGAACCCGTCGCCGGACACGTGCCGCCGCGACCCCCTCGCGCTACCCGACTCCGGCCCCCACCGGCCAGTCGATTCGCCACCACTCGATGCGCGTTTCCCTGCGCGGCTGAGCGGGAATCGTCCGAGAAAGCCTCATCGAGTGGCGGCGAATCGACCGGGGCCTCCCTGCGCTCATGCGCGAACCGCCTCACTGCCCGGCCCCCGCGCCGCGCGTACGGCACGATGGCACCCATGTGGACGCCGTTCAGCTCCCGTCGCACCCAGCCCCGGCAGACCGCCCGGAGCACTCCCCGTCCCCGCCCGGCCACTGCGCGTCCCCGCACGGCCCCCAGGGCGTCCCGACGCCCAGCGGGTCCCCTTCCCTGGACGCGAGCCCGCGGCGTCCTGAACCTGCTCAACCTCACCACCCCGCTCGGGATCGCGGTGGCGCTGGTCGGCCGAGCGCGCATCCGGCGCGGACCGCACGGGCTCTGGATCGCCGAGGGCTACCGCTTCCGCTACCCCATCGCCGGGGCGTTCACGGTGGGCAATGTCGTGACGACGGCGTCCACCATCGGACGCCTCGAGCGCGTCATGCCCGACATCCTCGCCCACGAGGGGCGGCACGCCTTCCAATACGCGGTGCTGGGGCCGGCGTTCTTCCCGCTCTACTCGGCGGCCGCCGGATGGTCGTGGGTCGTCGCCGGGCATTCTGCGGCCCGCAACCCGTTCGAGACGGGCGCGGGCCTGGTCTCCGGGGGCTACCTTCTCGCGGGCCAGCCGGTGCCGCTCCGCGGCCTCTTCCGGGACGCCGCCGGCGCCGGCCGGCGGCTGCGCGCGTTGCTGGGCCGACGCGGCGGAACCGCTACACGTTCGCGCGAACGGTGAGGTGCCTCGCCGAGCGGCTCTCCTGCCGCCGCTGACGCAGCCGCCGCAGCCGCTTCACCAGGAGCGGGGCGTAGGCGAGGGCCTCAGGGGCGTCCAACAGCTGATTGAGGATCTGGTAGTACCGCGGCGCTGACAGATCGAACCGCTCGCGGATCTCGGCATCTTTGCTGCCGCCCGCCTCCCACCAGGACGCCTCGAAGTCGAGGATCGCCGCGTCACGGGCGCTGAGGCCGGTCTCGGGCAGGTGCATCGCTTCGGACATGTTCGCATGCTAGCCGCGAATCACAGCCTTGTCATTCATCGAGCATTTCCCCGGTGTTGTGCGCCTGACAGGCGGCGACACCCCCGGCCGCCCCGAGCGGCGTATACCCGCAGCCCCGAGGACGCCGGCCGCGGCGCCCCCATCGCCTCGCGAGGGCGCCACTCCCCTTCCGGAATGGGTCTCCTGACCGATCGAATTCGACTCCGGTCACCGCAAATACCTCCCAAGGATGAGAGAGGCCACCCCGATGAGCGACCGCCTCGGGTGGGCCTTTCCACGGCGTCCCTCTACACTGGCGGCTGCCAGTAAACGCCAATTCCGAAAAGGGCCGCGACGTATGGAGGAAATCCGAGGCACGGTGATGCATTACCCGTGGGGAACCACGGATGAGATCCCCCAGATCCTGGGCATCCCGGCTGACGGGCGACCCTATGCGGAGTACTGGCTGGGCGCGCACCTGCTCGGCACCGCCACCGTCGGCGACCGCCGGCTGGACGAGTTGGTGGCCGCCGAGCCGGCCCTCCTGGGGGACGCCGCCGCCTTCGGCCGTCTCCCCTACCTGATGAAGCTGCTGAGCGCCCGCAAGCCCCTGTCGCTGCAGGCACACCCGTCGCGCGAGAAGGCCGAGGAGGGGTTCGCGCGCGAGAACGCCGACGACATCCCGGTCGACGACCCGGTCCGCACCTACCGCGACGACTGGCCGAAGCCCGAGCTGATGGTTGCGCTGCACGAGCCGTTCCACACGCTCGTCGGCTTCCGGCGCCCGGCGCAGACGGCCGCGCTCTTCCGGGCGCTCGGCGTCCCCGACCTGGTCTTGGACGTGATCGCCCCCCTCGTCTTCCGCAGCGGCGCCGCCGGAACCGAGGAGGTCTTCCTCGACGTGCTCGGCATGTCGGGCGACCGGCTCGACGTGGTGAACCATGTGCTCGCCGCGGCGGCGAACCATCTCGACGATCCCGGCGAGCTGGGCCAGTTCGCCCGCACGACGGTCGAACTCGACGAGTCGTTCCCCGGCGACCCCGGCATCATGGCCGCCCTGCTGATGAACCGCGTCGCCCTGCAGCCGGGCGAGGCCGTCTTCATCCCGACCGGCGCGCTGCACGCCCACCTGAGCGGCACGGGGGTGGAGGTGATGGCGTCGTCCGACAACATCATCCGCGGCGGCCTGACGACCAAGCACATCGCGGTCGATGAGCTCGTCTCGGTCGTCGACTTCCACGACTCGGTGCCGCAGGTGTTCACCCCCGGCGAGGAGCGTCCGGGCGTCTTCCACTACCCGACCGGTTGCCCCGAGTTCGACGTCTATCGCCTCGAGATCGGTGACGGCGCCCAGCCCGAGCTGCCTCGGGAGGGCGCGGTCCGCATCGCTTTGGCCACCGCCGGGTGCGTCGAGCTGCGGGACGCCGACGGCGTCCTCACCCTGCGCTGCGGGCAGGGCGCGTTCTTGCCCGCGTCCAACGGGCCCGTGACCGCCGTGGGGTCCGGGGAGCTGTTCCTGGCCTGCCCGGGCGCCTGACGGCGTCCGTTCAGCGGCCCCGATGGCTCCGCCGACCCTGCGCTTCGCCGACCTCGTCCGGCTGCTGACCCGCCCGTCCCGGGCGGTCGTGCTGATCGACGGCGGCTCCGGCAGCGGCAAGTCGGTCTTCGCCGGACGCCTCGCCGACGCCTGGCCGCGCGGCGTCCAGGTGGTCTCCCTCGATGCGCTCTACCCCGGCTGGGACGGCCTCGCCGCCGGCTCGGCCGCGGTGCCGGCCCTTACGCGTCCGGACGCCCCCGGCTACCGCGCCTGGGACTGGGCAGCCGCCGCACCCGGGCGTGTCGTCCCCCTCGACCCGCGCGTCGACCTGATCGTGGAGGGCTGCGGCGCGCTCACCCCCCCGAACCGGCGGCTCGCGACCGCCGGCGTCTGGCTCGATCTGGACGCCTCCCAGCGACGCCTCCGCGCCCTCGCCCGCGACGGCGAGACGTTCGCCCCGCACTGGGAGCGCTGGGCCGCGCAAGAGCGGGCCCACTGGGCCGCGAACCGCCCGGCCGACCTGGCCGACGTCGTCGTCGCCGGCGAGCGGATTACGACTCGGCACCTCGATTGGGCAGAATGAACCCCAGGCCCTCGGGGCCGACGCCTCCGTAGCTCAGTTGGTAGAGCGCCCGCCTTGTAAGCGGATGGTCGCGGGT
>CALMAD010000288.1 GCA_937859105.1 uncultured Propionibacteriaceae bacterium | reverse complement strand
GGGCTCGGCGCCGTCGAGGACGCTGACTCGTTCGCGCGCGTCCGCGCGGAGGCGCCCCGGGCGCCGACCCGGTACAAAGGAGTCCGTGCCCGACGACAACGTGATCCGCATCCCCGGGAGCACCCGGACCTTTCACCGCGCGCGGATCCTCGCCGTGCTGCTGCTGCCCCTGGCCATGTCGCTCATGGCCGTCTCCAGCGTGAACGTGGCGCTCCACACCATCGAGACCGGGCTGGGCGCGACGCCCACCGACATCCAGTGGGTGCTGTCGGGCTACGCGCTCGCGTTCGGCATCACGCTCATCCCGGCCGGCCGGGCGGGGGATGTCCTCGGGCGCGGCTCGCTGTTCGTGGCCGGCCTGCTGCTGTTCGTGGGCGCGTCCCTGGCGTGCGGGCTCGCGCCGGCGCCGTTCTCGCTCAACGTGGCCCGCGTCGTCCAGGGGGTCGGCGCGGGGCTCTACAGCCCGCAGATCATCGGCATGATCCAGGAGTACTTCGCCGGGCCGGCACGCGCCCGCGCGTTCGCGCTGTTCGGCCTGGTCATCAGCGTGTCGGTGGCGATCGGACCGATCGTCGCCGGCGCGATCATCGCCTGGCTGGGCCCCGAGCTCGGCTGGCGCGGCGCGTTCCTGGTGAACCTGCCGCTCGGCGTCCTCGCGGTGATCCTCGCGCTGGCGTGGTTCCCGTTCGCGATCGAGCGCCGCCGCTGGGCGGCGCGGACCGAGCGCCGGCGCGTGGGCGGGCCGCGTCCAGAGGCCATCGACCTCGACCCGGTCGGCGCCGTGCTGGTCGCGGCGACCGTCCTGTGCGTGATGCTGCCCTTCATGCAGCATCCGCACCCGGCGATCTGGCTGCTGCTGCTCGCCGCGGCGGGCTTCGCGGCGCTGTGGATCGGCTGGGAGCGGCGCTACGCGGCCCGCGGCCGGGCCCCGATGGTCGACCTGCGGCTCTTCGCCTTCCGCTCGTTCAGCAACGGCACCCTCATCTCCGGGACGATGTTCGTCGGCTCAGCCACCGTCTTCGTCCTCGTCGCGCTTTTCCTGCAGTCGGGCCTGGGCGTGAGCGCCCTGGAGACGGGTCTGGTCGGGCTGCCGAACGCGATCGTGTCGGGGTACGCGTCGATGTGGGCGGGGCGCCGGGTGATGACGTCCGGACGCCGCATCGTCCTGCTCGGGCTGGCCGCCATGGTCGTGGGCTCGACCCTGTGCATCGTCGTGGCCGCGCTCATTGCGCGCGCCGGTTGGAGCCACTGGGTCCTCGCGGTCCCGCTGATGTTCAACGGGTTCGGCATGGGCGTCGTGGGGTCGGCCAACCAGACGCTCAGCCTCTCGGACGTCCCCGTGGCCGAGGGCGGCACCGCCGGCGGCGTCAAGCAAACCGCGGAACGCATCGGGACGGCGATCGGCAACACCGTGATCACCGGCGTCCTGTTCGCCGGCCACGACCTCGCCGGCTGGACGACCGGGTTCGTCGCCGGGTTCACGGTGATCGTCGTGGTGCACCTGATCGCATGCTGGCTGGCGTACCGCGACCTCGTCCAGCATCGGGCTCCGGCGCCCGGCACCGACGGTTAGATTGGGGCTATGACCCAGGCCGGAACCGATTCGCACGCTCGCATCTGGAGGCGGCCGGTGCCGCTGATCGGGGACGCCTCGTCGTCGGCCGAGCGCGACGACGACGTCGCCGGCTGGGCCTTCGACGCCCAGACGCGCGCGGCCCTCGACCGCGTGATCGGGGCCCGGCGCGACATCCGGCGCTACCGTCCCGACGACGTCCCGGACGCCCTGGTCAGGGCCGTCATCGAGGCCGGCCACGGCGGCCCCAGCGTCGGGCACAGCCAGCCGTGGCGGTTCATCGTCGTCCGCGACCGGCGCACCCGCGAGCGCGCCGCCCTCATGGCCGACCGCGAGCGCCTGCGCCAGGCCCGCCAGCTCACCCCCGAACGGGCGACCCGCCTGCGGGACCTGCAGCTCGAGGGCATCCGGGAGGCGCCGCTCGGGCTCGTCGTCGCGTGCGACCGCCGGGCCCCCGCCCAGGGCGTCCTCGGCCGCAACACGTTCACCGACGCCGACCTGTGGAGCTGCGCCGCCGCCATCGAGAACATGTGGCTCACGGCCCGCGCCGCCGGGCTGGGCATGGGTTGGGTGACGCTGATGCGGCCCAGCGAGCTGATCGGGCTGCTCGGCCTGCCCGCCGGCGTCGAGACGCTCGGCTGGCTGTGCCTCGGCTGGCCCGACGAGCGCCCGCCGGCCCCGGGCCTGGAGCGGCGCGCGTGGTCGCGCAAGCTGCCGCTCGACGACGTGATTCTCGCCGAACGCTGGCCCGAGGACGCCCCCGAGCCTCCGCTGTCCGCCCTCGCCGGGGGGCCGGCCGGCCCTGACCAGGACGCCGCCGGCCCCGGCCCGGCCGGGGTCGACCCCGATCCCGCGGACGCCCCCGTCGCCCCGCCCGTCGCGGACCCGTCGTCGCCCCTGTGGAGCGACGTCGCCGCGCCCGACCAGCGCCACGTCGTCCGCGCGAAGGACCGCGCCGACGACCTTCTCACCCCGCCCGGCTCGCTCGGCAAGCTCGACCAGGCCCTCGACCGCGTCGTCGCGGCCGCCGGCGAGGGCATCCGCGGCGGCACGCTCGTGCTCGTCGGGGCCGACCACCCGATCACCGCTCACGGGGTCTCGGCGTTCGATCAGTCCGTCACCCGCGAGGTCATGGACGCCGCCCTCGCCGGCCGCGCGGTCGGCGTCGTCGCCGCGCGGCACGCCGGGCTGGCCTCGATCGTCGTGGACGCGGGCGTCGCCGGCGGCCCCCTCGCCGGCGCCGAACAGGTCCGCCCGGACGACCCCCAGGGCGACCTCGTCGCCGCCCCCGCCCTCTCGCCCGCCGACGTGGCCCGCCTCGTCGCGACCGGCCGCGACCTCGGAGCCCGCGCCGCCGAGACCGGCCTCGTCTGCCTCGGCGAGATCGGCGTCGGCAACACGACGGTCGCCGCCGCGCTCGCGTGCGCGCTCACCGGCCTCGCCCCGGCCCGGGCCGTCGGCATGGGCGCCGGCTCGGACTCCGCGATGGTCGCCCACAAGGCCGAGGTGCTCGCCCGCGTCTTCGACCGGGTGGACGCCGCCGCCCTCCGCGCCGACCCGGCGGCCGCGTTGGCCGAGGTCGGCGGCCCGGAGTTCGCGGTGCTCGCCGGCGTCGTGCTGGGCGCGGCCGAGGCGGGCGGCGTCGTCGTGCTCGACGGGCTGGCCACGAGCGTCGCGGCCCTCGCGGTCGTCGAGGTGAACCCGGCCGTGCAGGCGCGGCTCGTCGCCGGTCAGGTGAGCCGCGAGTTCGCCCACGAGGAGGTGCTCACGCAACTCGGGCTGGAGCCGCTGCTCGACCTCAGGCTGCGCGCCGGCGAGGGCGTCGGGGCGTCCCTGACGGCGCAGGCATTGCTCGCCGGCCTC
>CALMAD010000287.1 GCA_937859105.1 uncultured Propionibacteriaceae bacterium | reverse complement strand
CCGATCCCGGCGAGCCGGTCTCCGTGCCGGACTACGCGGTCGTGGACGCCGGAGGCGTCCGGCGGACCGCGCCTCGGCCGACGGGCGCGCAGTACGAGCTGCGCCACGGCGACCAGGTCGCGGTCGTGACCGAGGTCGGCGCGCACCTGCGGCAGTACCGCGTGGGCGAGCGGGACGTCATCGTCACGTTCGGCGAGGACGACCTGCCCTCGGCGGTGCACGGCGGCGTCCTGTGGCCGTGGCCCAACCGGATCCGCGACGGGCGGTACACGGTCGACGGCGTGGAGTACCAGCTCGACCTGTCCGAACCCGAGCGCCACAACGCCATTCACGGCCTCGTGCGGTCCACCCGTTGGACGCTCGCCGGCCGCGGGCCCGGCTGGCTGACGCTCGCCCTGGACCTCCTCCCGAGCGTGGGCTACCCGTTCGCCCTGCGCGCCGAGCTGCGGTACGCGCTCGGCGACGACGGGCTGGAGGCCACGCTCACCACGACGAACCTCACGGACGCCGCCGTCCCCCTCGGCGTGGGCTTCCACCCGTGGCTCTCCCCCGGCGCCCACCGCCTCGACGACTGCACGCTGCAGGTGGACGCCGGCCGCTGGGTCCGCGCGGACGATCGCCTGCTGCCGGTCGAGGAGACGGCTCTCCCCGCCGAGTTCGACTTCCGTCAGGCGCGCCCACTAGGCGCTACGGTTCTCGACGACGGCTTCGTGGACGTCCCCCAGGGGCGGGCGTGGGTGCGGCTCACCGACCCCGACGGCGTCCAGGCGGCGTGCTGGTTCGAGGAGGGGTTCGCGTGTTGGCAGTTGTGCACCGGGGACGGCCTGCCGGGCGCCGCGCGCGCCGGGCTGGCCGCCGAGCCGATGACCTGCACCGCGGACGCCTTCCGCACCGGCGACCGGCTGGTGCGGCTGGAGCCGTGGGCGTCCCACACCTGCCGGTTCGGGCTGTCGCTCACGCGGGCCGACTAGCGTGAACGAGCCGGCCCGGCGGCCCCGACGGGGCGGCGTCCGGTGGGCGCACCTCGCGACGGCGCGCGACGTCGCGGCTGTCGCCGGGGTGTCGGCGCAGACGGTGTCGCGGGTGACGAACGGGGCGGGCAACGTGCGTCCGGAGACGCGCCAGCGCGTCCTGCAGGCGATGGGGACGGTCGGCTATACGCCCAACGCGGCCGCCCGGACGCTGCGCTCGGGGCGCGCCGACACCCTCGGCCTGGTCGTGCACCACCTCACGCGGACGGGCGAGGCGCACGTCGTCGCGGCGGTCGCCGAGACCGCCCACGCGCGCGGCTACGCCGTCACCCTCGTGGACGCCTCCAGCGCGTCGGTGGGCGACCTCAACCAGGCGATCTTCCGGCTGCCGCAGGGGGTGGCCGGGCTCGTCGTGCTCGGCTTGGAGACCGCCGACCTCGACGGGCTGCAGCCGCCGGCGCGCGTGCCGGTGGTCGTGGCGGATTCGCGGACGTCCGCGCTGCCGTCCGTCGGGTTCGACCAAGCCGGCGGCGCGCGCCTCGCCGTGGAGCACCTGCTCGGGCTCGGACACCGCACGGTCCACCTGCTCGCAGGCCCTGACGACTCGCTGCAGGCGTCCCAGCGCGCCGAGGGTTGGCGCGCGGCGCTGACGGCCGTGGGGCGTCCCGTTCCGGGGATCGTCCGCGGCGACTGGACGCCGGCGTCCGGCTACGCGGGCGGCCGCGCGCTCGCGGCCGACCCGGACGTGACGGCCGTGTTCGCCGCGAACGACGAGATGGCCGCCGGGCTTCTGCGCGCCCTCCACGAGGCCGGGAGGCACGTCCCCGAGGACGTCTCGGTGGTCGGGTTCGACGACATCATGGGCGAGTATCTGTGGCCGCCGCTGACGACGGTCCGGCAGGACTTCGCGGCGATCGGTGAGAACCTCGTCCGGCTGCTGCTGAGCCGGGTCGACCCGGACGCCGTGGGCGACCCGGTCACCACCCTGGTGCCGGCCACCTTGATCGTGCGTGCCAGCAGCGGGCCGGGGCCGCGGTCGAGCTGAGGCGGGACGCGTCACGGCGCGGGCGGGCCGGGGTTGGCGTTAGGGCGTCACGCGCTCGCAGCGACGGATCCAGCGCCAAGCCGGAAAGGCAAGGGCGAGGGCGGAGAGGACAAAGAAGAGCGCATCGACGCCCGGCGGATCCGCCCATGGGCCCCATGCGAACATGGCTGCTGCGACGGCGACGGTGATGAGCGTCGCTGCCACCAGTCCCAGGGTGACCTCCGCAATAAAGCGCCCCATCATCACTTGCACCCCATGTTGACAATCCAAGCATTGCCGCCGGTTCCACTCACCTTCACCCATGCTGCTCGGGTGAACGTGTAACTAAAGGGGCCGAAGGTTGCTCGCGCTAGGGAGGCTCTGGGGGTGGGGTGCATGGAATCTTTCCTCCTCGTGAAGCCGAGCAAGGAGGCACGGCACTTCTACGGTATCCGTGGCGGAGCTCTCTTGCCAGAGCGGTGAGTCGCAAGACACGCACAGTTCGCCTGCCTGTCCGTTTGTCGCTTCCGGACGTGTCCTTCGCCCCCTCACACACGAGCCGATCGGACGATCACCGAGTTTGGCGCGCGCAAGAGGCCCACGGGCGAGAATCCCGGGCGACAACAGGGACGCCCCTCTATTCGGACGCCAACGCCGTGGCCGGGCTGACGCGGGCGGCGCGGCGTCCGGGGAGGACGGAGGCCAGCCAGCCGGCCGCCAGGGTGACCGCCGCCACCACGGCGAGCCGGTCCCACGGGACGACGAGCGGCAGGTCCGCGACATGCCGGGCCAGCAGCGCACGCGCCCCCGCCCAGCCGTAGCCGACGCCGAGCCCCAGCCCGAGCACCACGGCGACGGCGGACAAGAGCAGCGCCTCGATCCCCAGCGAACTCCGCACCTGCCGCCGGGTGAGGCCGAGGGCCCGCAGCAGCCCGATCTCCCGCCGGCGCTCCAGCACCGACAACCCGAGCGTGTTGCCGACGCCCACCAGCGAGATGACGACGGCCACCGCCAGCAGCCCGGTGACGACCCGCAGGACGACGCCCACCTGGTCGGCCGTCTCCTGCCGCGACTCGGCGACCGGCTGGATGAGGACGGAGCCGGAGGCACGCTGCACCGCGTCGACGACGCGTCCGGACGCCGCCCGCACGTCGCCGGTGGGCGCGAACCGCACGTACAGCGCCTCGACGCCCGGGTCGACGCGCCGCAGGTCCGCGGGCGTCACGACCGCGTAGCCCACGTGGCCGGCGGTCACCGACGCGCGCAGCCGCACCGTGCGCGTCCCCTCGCCCAGGGTGACCTCGGCGCCGTCGGGGACGCCCGCGGCCGTCGGCAGCAGGACGACTCCCGACGCCAGCCCGGCGAAGGCGTCCGGACGCCGGCTCGCCCGGATCGCCTCCGGGCTGACGGCGAGCACCGGCTCGTCGAGCGCCTCGCCGGCGTGGCGGGCCTCGCTCTCGGCGTTCCACACCGACCCGGACGCGGCCACGTCGCGCGAGCCCGCCACCGCGGCCCGCGCCGCCGCCGGCACCTCCCCCTGCCGGACGCCGACGATGAGGTCGACCGGACGCCGCCGGTCCAGCTCGTCGGTCACCGCCCGCTCGGCGGTGGCCGCGCCCACCGACATCATGGTGATCAGCGTCACCCCCACCAGCAGCGCGGACGCCGTCGCCGCGGCCCGCCCCGGGTTCCGTCGGGCGTTGTCGGAGGCCAGTTTGCCCGGCACTCTGGCCAGCCCGGCGGCCACGGCTCCGAGCAGGTGCGCGACGCCCGGCACGAGCACGACGGCCACCACGAGGACGCCCGCGAAGCTCACGAGCCCGCCGGCGACGCCGATCAGCACCTCCCCCGCGGACGCCCCCACGACGAGCGCCGCGACCCCCGCCGCCACCAGCAGGACGCCGACCGCCACCCGCACCCG
>CALMAD010000286.1 GCA_937859105.1 uncultured Propionibacteriaceae bacterium | reverse complement strand
ACCCCGCCCCCCGGACGCCCGCCCCAGCATTCCCAGCACCCACGCCGCCAGCCCGGCGACGAGCATGCTGCCGAGGGTGGACCCGAGCCAAGCAGGCGCCACGAACCCCACGGACGCCGCGGCCGCCGCCCAGGCGTCCGACCAGCCGGGCACGCTGCCCGGGTAGATGAGCTGGTACGCCAGGAAGCCCAGCGCCCAGGCGAGCGCGGGCGCCCAGCGGAAGGGGGCGTCCGAACCGAGGTTCCAGCGGCCGCGCGACACCGCGAAGAAGTCCACGACCGAGACCACCGCCAGCGGGACGAACGCCGACCCGATCAGGTACAGGAACCCCTCGTAGCCGCTGAAGTCCAGCACGCCGGCCAGCACCGTCGCCAGGACGCCCACCGCGACCGACACGACGCGCCGGTCCAGCATCGGGGCCAGGTTATGCAGGGAGACCGTCGTCGAGTACACGTTCGCGAACGCCTGGTCGAGCTCGTCGGCGAGCAGCAGCGTGATCGCGACGGCCCCGGCGGGCAGGGCCATGAGCGCGCCGATCAGGTGCGTCCCGGACAGGTCGCCGGCCAGGTGCCCGAGCGCCAGGACGCCGAGCGCGTAATAGACGAAGATCGCGACGCCATACCCCACGGACGCGCCGCCGAACGCCCCGCGCGCCGACGTCGCATGGCGCGAGTAGTCGGCCGCCAGCGGGCAGAACGAGATGACCTGGGCGGCCGCCAGGTCGACCGCGGGCCAGAAGCCGATCACGCCCGACTGGTCCAGCGGGTGCGCCGGCTGCGCCAGGACGGTCACGAGCAGGTAGGCCGAGCAGGCGAGCACGAGCCAGAGCATCACGGTCCGCAGCAGCCGGACGCTTCCGAGCGGCCTGATCGCCATCAGCGTGCAGGCGGCGCCGGCGACGATCACGAACGGCCATCGCCACTGCGTCCCCAGGACACCGGCCGCCGCCGACGAGATCACGATGATCTCCATCGTCGCCCAGCCGATGTTCTGCGCGAGGTTCAGCAGCGTCGGCACGATCGACGCCCGGTAGCCCAGCAGCCCCCGCAGGGTCACCATCGCCGGCGCCCCGAGCCGCGCGCCGATCGCGGCGCAACCGCCGAGCAGCACCGCCCCGATCGCCGCGCCGACCGCGCAGGCCAGCAGGCCCTCCGCGACCGACCCGACGGACGCCGCCACCAGCGCGCCGGTGAGCGGCCCGAACAGCGTGACGCCGAAGCTGCCCCACAGGCCGAGCTGGGCCCACGGGCCCTCGGTGCGCGGCGGTTCGGTCGTCAGGGTGAGGGGCGCCTCCGGACGCGCGCCAGCCCGCGAACTCGCCTCCGGCACCGTCACCACCACCCGTGGAAGTGGTGCACCGGCCCCGGGCCGGCACCGATGTCGAGGCGGTCCGCCTCGGCGAGGGCGGCGGTCAGCCAGTCCTTCGCGTCGCGGACCGCCGTGATCCAGTCCGGACGCCGCGGCCGCAGGGCCGCGATCGCCGAGCTGAGCGAGCAGCCGGTCCCGTGGGTGTTCGTCGTGTCGACCCGCTCGGCGTGCAGCCAGGTGACCGAGCCGTCGGCGTCCACGAAGACGTCGTTCGCCTCGTACGACGCCCCGTGCCCGCCCTTCACGAGGACGCGCTCGCAGCCGAGCGCCCTGATCCGGACGGCCTGGTCGGCCGCCGCGTCGGCGTCCGGCGCGACGGGCTCGTCGAGCAGCGCGGCCGCCTCCGGCAGGTTCGGCGTCACGAGCGACGCCCGCCCGAGGACGCCCTTGAGCGACTCGATCGCGTCCTCGTCCAGCAGGCGCGCCCCGGACGTCGCGACCATCACCGGGTCGACGACGATCGGCAGCCCCGGACGCAGCTCGCGCAGAGTGTCGAGGCCGCGGGCCACGGCGTCCGCGAGGTCGGCCGTGGCGAGCATGCCTACTTTCACCGCGTCGATCCGGACGTCCGCGTTCACGGCGTCCAACTGCGCCAGCACGAAGTCGGGCGGGATCGGCAGCACCCCCGACACCCCGGTGGTGTTCTGGGCCGTCAGCGCCACGATGACGCTCATGCCGTAGGCGCCCAGGGCCGAGAACGTCTTGAGGTCGGCCTGGATGCCGGCACCCCCGGACGAATCGCTGGTCGCGATGGTCAGCGCGACCGGGGGAGGGCCACCCAGAGCGGTGGAACGGGTCGAAACCATGATGTCTCCCTTCGCCGGCATGATCCGGACAGGTTCGACGGTCGACGCCCGCTCGGCGCCCTCTCAGCCCACAGTTCGGTGGACTCCCGTGAGTCGGTCTGGCCCGACCCTACTCCAGCTTCTAGACCTCCAGCCCGGGGTACAGCGGGAACCCGCCCAGCAGCTCGTCGGCGGCACCGTGCGTGCGCTCGGCGACGCCGTCGGCGATCGTGTACTTCGCCTTGCCCGGCTTGCCGGTGGACGCCGTGACCGGCGTGGTGTTCTTCAGGACGCCGGTGATCAACTCGGCCACCTGGTCGAACTCGTCGGCCCCGAGCCCGCGCGACGTCAGCGCCGGCGTGCCCACCCGGATGCCCGACGTGTACCAGGCGCCGTTCGGGTCGTGGGGGATCGAGTTGCGGTTCGTCACGACGCCCGAGTCGAGCAGCGCCGACTCGGCCTGGCGGCCGGTCAGCCCGAACGACGTCGTCACGTCGAGCAGGCACAGGTGGTTGTCGGTGCCGTCGGTGACGAGCTTCACGCCGCGCTTCTGCAGGCCCTCCGCCAGTGCTTTCGCGTTGTCGGCGACCGCCTGCGCGTAGTCGCGGAAGGACGCCTGCCGCGCCTCCGCGAACGCCACGGCCTTGGCGGCCATCACGTGCGACAGCGGCCCCCCGAGCACCATGGGGCAGCCCTTGTCGATGAACTCCGCGTATTCGGGCGTCGACAGCAGGAACCCGCCGCGCGGCCCGCGCAGGCTCTTGTGCGTGGTGGAGGCGATGACGTCGGCGTAGCCGACCGGGTTCTCCTCGCCCGTGAACACGCCGCCGGCGACCAGGCCCGCGAAGTGGGCCATGTCGACGAACAGGGTCGCGCCCACGGCGTCCGCGATCTCGCGCATCTTCGCGAAGTTGAGCCGCCGCGGGTACGCCGAGTACCCGGCGACGATGATGAGCGGACGGAACTCCTTCGCGTCGGCGAGCAGCTGGTCGTAGTCGACGAGGCCCGTCTCGGGGTTCGTGCCGTAGCTGTGCTGCTCGAACATCTTGCCGGAGATGTTGTGCCGGAAGCCGTGGGTGAGGTGGCCGCCCGCGTCGAGGCTCATGCCCATGACGCGCTGGGCGTTGAATTCGTGGCGCAGCGCCTCCCAGTCTTCGTGCGAGAGGTCGTTGACGGTCTTCGCGCCGAGGCGCTGCAGCGTCGGCGACTCGACGCGCTTGTTGAGGATCGCCCAGTAGGCGACCAGGTTCGCGTCGATGCCCGAGTGCGGCTGGACGTAGGCGTACTCGGCCCCGAACAGCTCGCGCGCGTGCTCGGCGGCGACGCTCTCGACGGTGTCGACGTTCTGGCAGCCGGCGTAGAAGCGGTGGCCGATGGTGCCCTCGGCGTACTTGTCGGAGAGCCAGTTGCCCATCGTCAGCAGCGTCGCCAGCGACGCGTAGTTCTCGGACGCGATGAGCTTCAGCGAGCCCCGCTGGTCGGAGAGCTCGGCGCGGATCGCGTCGCTGATGCGCGGCTCGACGCTCGCGATGACGGACAGGGCCTGGGTGTACGCGTTGGATGCGGTGGCGGCGAGGTCGCTCACGGGAATGACTCCTTGGGTCGGGACGGTCCCCAATCTATCGGTTCGCTCCGACAGACAGCGTCGGGGGTCGGTCTCGGGGGCGTCCGGGGGTCGCCTTTGGTCGAGCCAGTCGGCCGTCGCCGGCCGACGAACGGCTGGATAGGGTCGGTGACGACCACCAGGGAAGGGACCCTTA
>CALMAD010000285.1 GCA_937859105.1 uncultured Propionibacteriaceae bacterium | reverse complement strand
TCTAGAAGACTCAGCTCTCGGACGCCGGCGGCGGCACGTACGGGGCCCCGTGGATGCCCGCGGCGCGCAGCGCCTGGACGGACCGTTCCAGGATGTCCCGCTGGACGCCCCACTGCTGGTTGGGCGCGCACTTGGCGAAGATCTGGATGGTCATCGCGCCGGCCGACACCTGCCCCAGGCCGGCGACGACGGGCTCGTCGAGCAGGACGTTCTCCCACTCGGGGTCGGCGAAGACCTCCTTCATCACGCCACGCAGGACGCCCATCGCCTTCTCGGCGTCCTCGTTGAGCGCGATCGGGACGTTCACCGTCCCGGTCGAGTAGCCCTGCGACTGGTTGCCGAGCTTGGTGATCTCGCCGTTGCGGATGTACCAGACCTGCCCGTTCGGGTCGCGGAGCCGGGTGATGCGCAGGCCGACGTCCTCGACCGTGCCCGTGACGTCGCCGCCGATCGCGACCAGGTCGCCGACGCCGTACTGGTCCTCCAGGAGCATGAAGAGCCCGGAGAGATAGTCCTTCACCAGGGATTGCGCGCCGAACGCGAGCGCCGCGCCGCCGATGCCCGCGGACGTCAACAGCGGCGCGAGCGGGAAGCCGAGCACCGAGAGCACCGACAGCACCGTGATCACCAGGACGACCACCGCGACGACCGACCGCATCACCGAGCCCACCGTCCGGATGCGCGCCTCGTGCCGCGTGGACGCCAGCCCCGTCGCGTGCGCGAGGATGCGTTCGGCGCGCGTCCCCTGGTCGGCGTTGCGCTCGGCGGTCTGCCGCACCGACGTGTCGACGGCGTACTTGATCGCGCGATTGGCCGCCCACCGCACGAGCAGCATCAGCAGGATGGTGCCGGCGATGAGGATGGGGGTGTCGGGCCAGTCCCAGGTGATCAGGGGGATCATGGCCCTCATTCTGCCAACCCCTGGGCGCGCGACCGCGGTGGGACGCCGCGGGCGTCCGCTGGTGGGGTGCAGGGACGCCGGGGCTCGGTCGGGCCCGAGCCCCGCGCGTGCATCAGTCGGACGCCACGAGTTCGGGCAGCACGTGCTCGATCGGGTCGCGCAGGACGGCGTCCGCGAGATCGTCGTACGGCGTCGGCTGGCCGTTCACGATGATGAGCCGCGCCCCGTGCCCGACGGCGTAGGGCACGAGCCCCGCGACCGGGAACACGGTCAGCGTCGTGCCGATCGCGAGCATCAGGTCGGCCTGCTCGGCGAGCGAGAAGGACGCCTCCAGTACGTCGCGGTTGAGTTGCTCCTCGAACAGGATCACCGTCGCCCGGACGATCCCCCCGCACGTCGGGCAGCGCGGGTCCTCCTCGCCGGCGTAGACGCGTGCGACCATCTCGTCCATCGGCCCGGACGCCCCACATTCCTCGCAGCGCCACGTGCGGGCGCTGCCGTGCACCTCATGGACCAGCCCGGGCGTGGAGCCCGCGAGCTGGTGCAGGCCGTCGGTGTTCTGCGTGATGATGCCGGCGAGGCGTCCCTGGCGCTCGAGCGTGACGAGCGCGAGGTGCCCCGGATTCGGCTTGGCCGCCCAGAAGTCGGGGTGCGCGCGAGCCTTCCACGCCTTCTTCCGGACGTCCTCGTCGCCCAGATACCACGACAGGGTCGAGATGCGCTCGGCGTCCGGATCGGACGTCCAGCGGCCCTGGGGGCCGCGGAAATCGGGAATCCCGGACGCCGTGGAGATCCCGGCTCCGGTCAGGGCCGCCACCCTGGACGCCCCTGCGATGAGTTCACGTGCGCGCTCGAGATCGGACATACCCCACTCCTTGGCGTTGAGTCCCTTCGCTCGCCACCCTACGCGCGATGCCGGACGACGTCGGAATAGTCTGGGCGGGACGCCGGCGGGCTCGTGGCGACCGGGAGGAGGTCCGTTGTGGAGTTTTGGCGCAGCACGGCGCTGCCTCATGTGGAGGCGCGGCGCTCGTGCCAGGTGAACTCCTGTTACCGCCAGCATGCCCACGACGCGTTCTCGATCGGCCTGATCGACGAGGGAACGTCGATTCTTTCCGGCCCCATCGAAGGCGTCATTCACCTCGAGGCCGGCGACGTGGTGGTGATTCCCGCGGGCCAGGTGCACGCCTGCAATCCGGAGAAGAGCCGGTGGCTTTATCAGATGATCCACGTCGACCAAGGGTGGGCCGCGTCCCTTTCTGCGCAGGGAGAATCCTCGCCTCTTTTCACCCGGATCGCTGTTCTTCGGCGGCCGCATCTGCGCGATCGCGTGGCGGACCTGCTGGCCGGCATGATCGCCGACGACAGCCGCGAGGGCATCGTCGCGGCTTTCGCCACCGTGCTGACGACCTTGGAGGCGGGTCCCGCCACCTATGTCGCCGGGACGAATGCCGACCCGGAATTGCTGGTGCGGCTGCGCCCGGTGTTGGAGCGGCTTCGGCACGACTCCGTCAACCCGACGCTGGACGCGTTGGCGGCGACGGTCGGCATGTCCCGCCACCAGTTCGATCGGGCGATGCGCCGAGCGACCGGGCTGACGCCGCTGGCCTGGCGGCAGAACGCCCGGGTCGTCGAGGCTCGACACCTGCTCCGCAGCGGAATGCCGATCGCCGAGGCCGCATGTGCCCTGGGATTTACCGATCAGAGCCATTTCCATCGGGTGTTCCGCGCGCATGTCGCCGCCACACCGGGCGCGTATCAGGGCTGAGCGCTAGATCGTACAAGACCGAGTTCATTCCGGCTTCGGATACTGCGAGGGCACATCGTCCACGTGGGGGAGCCATGGAACAGTTCGTCGCCGTCGCGCTCGCGCATTTTCTCGCGCTGCTGATTCCTGGCGTCGATTTCTTCTTGATCGTGCGCACGACCGTCACCGGGGGCTGGCGCAATGCCACCGGAGTGTGCGTGGGTATCGCCACCGCCAACGCGATCGTCATCGCTGCCGCATTCTCCGGGATGGCGCTGATTTCCAACGCGGCCGTGCTCGACGGGATCCAGTTGTTCGGCGGGTGTTTCCTGATCTATGTGGGTATCGTCTTCGTTCGGTCGTCGGCGCGGATCGACCTGGGCAGCGCGGCGCCGACCGAGCGGAGGACCTGGCTGCGGAACCTCGGGCTCGGCGTCGCGTCCGGGTTGTTGAACCCCAAGAACGTCCTCTTCTATGTGAGCCTCGGCGCGGCCATCGGGGACGCGGCTCCGCAGGTGCTGGTGGGTTACGGGCTGTGGATGGTCACCATCGTGCTCATGTGGGACGCCTTCGTCGCCGTCGCGCTGGGGTCTGGACGAGCCCTCGCCCGCATGAGCCGCGTTCTCCCGTGGCTGAGCCGGGGTGCCGGAGTGTTCCTCGTGCTGTTCGGCCTCGGAATGGTGATTGAGCTCGCCCTGCCGCTCGTCAGGTAGTCGCCGGGGTCTCGGCCGCGGCGGTGTGACCGCGTGCTCGGCGTCGGTGCGCTGCGCCGGGCGGACGCCGGAGGCGTCCAGTCGATTTGCCACCACTCGATCGAGGTTTCCATGCCGGTGCACGCTCAGAATCGTCCGGAGATCCTCATCGAGTGGTGGCAAATCGACTGCGAGGCGTCCTCCGGGGGGTGGCGCTGGTGATGTCCGGGCCGGGGGACGCCGCGGACCCGGGTTCGCCCGAGCCGCCGCGCATATGCGCCGCCGCGTGGGGTGCCGAACTCGGGCGCCCCAGGCCACCGGCGAAACGCCTGCAGCGTTTACGAAACGCCTGCAGTACGTCGCGGAACGCCTGCAGCGTTTCGTTCACGCCTGCCTCCGGCCGCAACGCTGCCTTACGTAAGGCAGCGTTCCGGCTTAAGCCCGGCGTTTTGGAAACGCCTGCAGCGTTTCGATAACACCTGCAGCGTTGGCGAAAGGCCTGCAGCGTTTCCGCGGGTGCGGGTGCGGGTGCGGGTGCGGGTGCGGGTGCGGGTGCGGGTGCGGGTGCGTCCACTGAGGACGCCTCACAGCCCGGGCCGACGCCTCTCGTCGGCACCCGGCCGAGGAAGGCTAGGCCGCGTCCAGGGTCGGAACGATGATCTCGCGGTACAGCAGCAGCAGCGACGCGACGATCGGGATCGCCAGCAGGGCCCCCGCGACGCCGAGCAGCAGCGCGCCGCAGAGCGCGCCCAGCACGACCATCACCGGCGGCACGTTCAACGACCGGGAGAACAGCCGCGGCTGGACGAGGTAGGCGTCCATCTGCTGGTAGGCGATCAGGGTGATCAGGGTGATCAGCGCCGCGTGCGGCGAGACGGTCAGGGCGACGAGCGAGCAGATGATCAGCCCGATCGACGAGCCGACCGCCGGGATCGCGGCGAGCATCCCGACCAGCATCGCCAGCGCGAGCGAATAGCCGCCCAGCCCGGTGAAGTTCGTCACGGCGAACGTGACGCCGAACCAGAGGGCGACGACGAGGGTCATGCCGGTGAGGTAGCCGCCGATCCGGTCGAGGATCTGCTGGGCCAGATACCGCGCCCGCGGCCGCTTGGACGCCGGCGCCAGCTCCACGAGCGTGTTCTCGATCGCGGTCGCGGACGCCAGGAAGTACAGCGTCAGGATGATCGTCATGAACGTCGAGAACACCCCGTTCGCGACCGCGGTGCCGGCGCCGACGATCCCGCCGAAGAGGTCGTTGACCCAGCTCCCCGACGCCACGAACGCGCTCACGCGGTCGATCACGTGGAACTGGGCGTCCCAGCGGGCGACCGCCGGGTTGGTCTGGAGTTGATCCAGCACCTGCGGCGCGCTCGCTGTGAGGCCGGCGAGCTGGCTCGCCACGAGCGGGACGATGATCCACACGCCCGCGACCACGAGCGCCAGCACGACGATCCCGATCAGCGCGAGCGCGAGCGCGTGCGGGACGCCCCTCTTGACCAGGGATTTCACCACCCGGTTCATGCCGAGGGCGATGAACATGGAGAAGCCGACCAGGATGATGATCTGCTTCAACTGCATCAGCGCCAGCACGAGCCCGAGGGCCACGAGGAGGCCGAGCCCGCTGAAGAAGCCCTTCCGGAACGCGCGGGCGTCGCGGGCGACGTGACGCTGCTTGGCCCCCTCGTCCGGTGGGACGGCGGGCAGCGGCCCGGCCGTGTTCTCG
>CALMAD010000284.1 GCA_937859105.1 uncultured Propionibacteriaceae bacterium | reverse complement strand
GCCGGCTCGGCCACCTCGGGATCCGGCCCGGGCACGCTCGCCGCCCGGACGAGGAAGTACGGCACCGGCGTCCCGTCTTTGCTCTCCGCCACCCGCCGCTCCACGGTGTAGGGCGGCGCGATGCGCTCGACCGAACCGGCCAGCTCCAGCGGACGCACCCGCCCGGACGCCACCTCGAACGCCTGGAGCGGCGCGTCCAGCGTGCTCACGCCGACGTACGCCTCTGGACGCCTCGGCGACGCGTCCAGCGCGACGATCGCCCCGACCGGCAGCTCGACGTCGCCCAGCCCGATGCCCGACAGGGACGCCCGCCGCAGGCGACCCTGCGCGTCCGCCAGATCGACAAGCAGCAACTCGTCGCCCGACGCCGCCACCGACATCAGCGTGTCGGCAGACTCGGGCACCACCTCGCTGACGCCGGCCTCCGGCGCTTCGAGGTCGATCGCGACCACGCGGCCGCGCGGGGCGTCGAGGTCGGTGCGCAGCAGGGCGATCGACCCGACCGTGCGGATGAACTCGAACTCCGCCACCGCCTCATCGACAGCCCGGACGCACTCGCCCAGCACCGACCGCCCCTGGGCGGTCGTCAGGGGGTACGCCCACACACGGTTGCGCCGCTCGGTGCCGCGGCCGACCATGACGATGACCCAGCGCCCGTCGGCCGACACCTCGGCCCAGGGCATCAGGCGTTCGTCGCCGTCGAACGCGACCACCAGTTCGTCGGACGCCTCCCCCACCCGGTGCAGCATCAGGCGCGCCGGACCCAACTCGTCGGTGTCGGTGCCCCGCGCGTGCGTCGCCTGGTCGTAGGTGAGGTACAGGTAGGACGCCCCGTCGGGCAGCCACTCGGCGTCGCTGAACTTCGCGATCACGTCGGGCTCGGCGATCGGCTCGCCGCCCGACTCCAGATCCAGGACGCGGATCGCGCGCCAATCGGAGCCGCCGTGGCTGACCCCGTAGGCCAACCGGCGGCCGTCGTCGGAGAGGCTCGCGAACGCCAGCGAGTCGGTGCCGTCGGCCGACCAGCGATTCGGGTCGAGGATGACGCGCCCGCCCACCACCAGTTCGTCCAGCGAGTCGGCCACGTACCAGACGTCCTGCGCCTGCGAGCCGTCGTTGCGGGCGAGCAGGAACCTGCCGCCGCGCTCGTGCGGGAGGCCGGCCCGCGGACGCGCCATGACGCGCCCCATCACCTCGGAGAACCACCCGCGCTCGGGCAGCGCCGCCAGCGCGCTCTCGGTGAAAGCCTGCTGCCGGGCGACCCACTCGAGCGTCTCGGGCGCCTCCGCGTTCTCCAGCCAGCGGTACGGGTCGGCGACGGGGTGGCCGAAGTGGTCTTCGACCAGGTCGTCGCGTCGCGTCGTCGGGTACTCGCTCATGGGCCGAGTCTAGGGGCGGCGTCCGACAGTGTCCGTGGGCGGGTGCGGGGGCGTCCGGCCGTGCGAAAGACGGACGCCGGCGGCGTCCTTCAGTCCCCGGTGGACGCCGAGACCGAGCGGCCCGTGAGGGACGCGACGTCGAGCCGCACGAGGACGCCGCGCTCGCCCGGCGCCCACGACGGGTTCAGCGCCGGACGAGGACCCTCGTGGCGGGTGGTGCGGCCTCGGGCGAGCACGCTCCAGCCGGTCGCCGTCTCGGGGTCGAGGTCGTCGACCTGCACGACGGCGTCCACACCCTCGGCGAGCTCGGCGAGGATCGACTGCTGGTCGACGGCGAAGAAGACGGATTCGCCGACGCTGGTCAGGGTCACCGGCAACACCTGCACGCCGCGCGAGGACGCCCACGCGACGCGGCCGACCGCGGCGTCCGCCAGCAGGTGCCCGCACTCGTCCGGGCTGATCTCCCAGAAGTACCCCGTCACTGCTCCTCCGGCGGGTCGTCCTCGGTGAACGTCGTGCGGCCGTGCAGCTTCGCCGCGAGGTCGTCGTCGATGTTGTCGCTGATCACCGACACGATCCTGAGGGCCTGCCGGAGGTGCTCGGGCACGAAGGGCTGCGCGAGGATCGACATGGTCACGAAGACCCGGTCGCGGATCAGCATGAACCGGACGTACCGGGCATCTGTGTTCAGGTCGCTCAGCACCTCCATCGCGCGCGAGCGCCCCTCCACCTCGTGCACGAGCCCGGAGAACAGGAGGACCTCCTGGGCGTCGGACGTCGGCCGCACGAACAACATCGTCGAGCCGACCCGGAGCGCGAAGTCGCCGTCGGAATCGCGCAACGGCGGATGGCCGATGATCGCGGAGAGCTCGGCCTCGATCATGGCGTCCAGGTCGGCCCAGTCGCGCGGCAAGTGGACGACGGTGCCGGCCGTGCGGGCCACCGTCGGCACCTGCTCGACGGGCGCCGGGGTCAGGATCTCGGCGAGCTGATCGGGAGCGAGAAAGGCGGGGTGCGGGATGCCGTAGACGCTGCGCAATGCCGACACGGCGTCCTCGACGAGGGCCGTCGGATCCTCCTGGTCCCCCTGCTGCCAAAAGTCGCTGCCCGGACGCCCGCCCCGCTCGTCGGGCGCGTGCCACCCCAGCGATTGCATCAGGGCGATCTGCTCGTCGGTCAGCCGGAAGCCGTCGGCCAGGTCGGCGTTACTGGACGCCTCGGCCAACAACCGGCCGTGGTCCAGGCACCGGAAACGGACGTACGGCCCGCCCGCCGCACCGGACATCATCTCCCCGATGTTCAGCGTGGCGCCGTCGTCCATCATCGAGACCACCTCGGCGAGTTTCTCCCCGAAACCCACCCAAGCCTCGTTGGTGCTCCGTTCCAGGTCGAAATCGGAGACGTTCGACGTGTGCCCGTCGTCGTTCATGGCGGCCAACCTACCCAACGGTCGTGGCGCGCATCACCCCAGCAACGCTGAAATCGCCACGATCGTGGGGACCGTGAGGATCGTGGACCAGAAGACGGCGTCCCGCGCGAGCATTTCGCGGACGCGGTAGCGCGCCGAGATGACGAACACATTCTGTGCGGTCGGCAGAGCCGCAATGACGGCGACGGCGAAAAGCTCGTGCCGAGCCAGGCCGAACAGCATCCCGATGCCGATCGCGGCGAGCGGCATGAGGAGCAGTTTGATCGCCATCGTGACCCACAACTCGAAAGAATGGGGCCCCTTGCCCGGAAGCGGGCTCAGCCGCAGCGAGACGCCGAACGCCATCAGCATCATCGGGATGGCCATCTGCCCGACCATGGACACCCCCGACGCGACCATCTCCGGCAGTTGCAGGTGCAGCAGGTTGACGGCCAGCCCCGCCAGAATGCCGGCGGTGATCGGGTTCCGGAACGGCATCGTGATGTAGCGAAGCGCCGACAGGCGTTCGCCGTTGCGGCGGGCCACGCTCAGGTCGAGCGCGGCGAGCGCGATCGGCTGCATGAAGCCGACCTGCATGAGCATGATCGGCGCCATCCAGGCGCCGTCGCCCAGCAGGCTGATCGCGATCGGCAGGCCGAGGTTGCCCGCGTTCGTGTAGCAGGAACACAGCGTGCCGATGACGTCGCCCTGCTTGTCCTGGTGCAGCGCGACGCGCTCGAACACGAGGTAGGACGTCGCGGCGACCACCACCGCGAGCGCCGAGACGATCAGCGTCTGGCTGAACGCGTGCTCCAGTGAACCCCTCCCCACGAGGTTGAACATGAGGGCCGGGGACGCGATCAGGAATGCGATGTTCGACATCAGCCGCATGCCGCCCATGTCGATGATCCGCAGGTGGGCGGCGACCCACCCCGCGGCGATCACCAACCAAATGGACGCGAACGCCCCCAGAGCCTGGACCACACGCCGAATGGTAAGCCCCGATGCCCTCCCCTGGCCTAGCATGTGCCTGCCATGGACACCGCCCGCGCCCCTCGTAATCACGTCATCGACCTCGCGCGGGCGTCCTCGATCGTCATGGTGGTCGTGTTCCACGGGCTGCTGTACAAGATCGGCTTCGAGGGCGGTCACCCGACGATGACGCCGTGGGCTCCCCCGCATTTCCCCTGGTGGCTGATCAGCTGGTTCCTGATGTGCATCCCGGTGTTCTTCGTGGCCGGCGGCTTCGCGCACGCCCTGATCGTCGACCGGACGCGGCGGCAGCACACCGGCTTCGGCCACTACCTCGCCAACCGGGGGCGTCGCCTCGTGGGCCCGCTGCTGTCGTTCGTGACGGTGTGGGCCGTCGTGGCGTCCATCGCAGCCTGGACCGGCTGGTTCGAGCCGGCCGTCACCCTGAGCCGGCAGTTCATGCAGTTGCTGTGGTTCCTCGCCGTGTATCTCGTCATCGTCGGGATCGCCCCGGCCATGGTGAGCGCGCACGACCGGTGGGGGTGGCGCGTGCCGGTCGTCCTCGCGGCGCTGGCCGCCCTGGTGGACGCGTGGTCGTTCTCGGTGGACGACTACGAGATCCGCAACCTGAACATGCTTCTCGTCTGGCCGTTGGTGCATCAGCTCGGCATCGCCTACGAGCGCGGCTGGTTCCGGCGCGGCCCGGGTTGGACGCCGTGGGCGGCTCTGGTGGCCGGGGTCGGCGGGGTCGCGACGTTGGTCTTCGCGTTCGGCTACCCGGGCTCGTCGATCGGGCTGGCCGACATCCCGATCGCGAACGTCCAGCCGCCCACGCTCGCCATGGCCTTCCTCGCGCTCGCACAGTGCGGCGTCCTCGGGCTGGTCGAACGATCGGGGGTCCTCACCACGGTCAGTCCCCGCTTCGAGAAGGCGCTCGCGACCATCAACGCGCTGATGATGTCGGTGTACCTGTGGCACATCCCGTGCATCATCCTGGCGGCGGCCGTCGGGCTGATCGTGGGCATCCTCGTCCCGCCGCTCGCGCCGCTGCTGCTCAGCCAGCTGATGATCTCGGCGATGACGCTCGCGCTCTGCGCGCTCATCGTGCCGCTGATCGCCCAGGTGGATCTGCGGCTGATCCCGCCGCTCGGTGCGCACCAAAAGCTGGGAAGGGCTGTCGTCGCCTACCTGATCCTCACCAGCGGCACCACGCTGACCTGGCTCAACGGCACGGTGCTGCACCCCCGGTCGCCGTGGTCGACCGCGGGCGTCCTGCTGATCTGGCTGGGGTCGTGGCTCATGGCG
>CALMAD010000283.1 GCA_937859105.1 uncultured Propionibacteriaceae bacterium | reverse complement strand
CCCGCGTGCGCGCCGGGCTCGAGGCGATCGGGGTGACCGTCGTCGGCGGTGCCGAGATCGTCGGGGCCCAGCGCGTCGGTGCCCAGAGCGTGGGGGCCCAGAGTGCCCGGGCCCAGCGCGGCCCGGACCACCCGACCCCCGTCACCCTCACCACGACGACGGGCGACGAGCACACGGGCGACGCGGTCGTCCTGGCGCTGGGGGTGGCGCCGCGCACGCGGCTGGCGGCCGAGGCGGGGCTGCCCGTGGCCGGCGACGAGTTCCCGTACGCCCGGCGCGCCCTGGTGCCCGACGCCCGGCAGCGGCTCGCCGATCACGTCTGGGCCGCCGGCGACTGCTGCGCCGTGGCGGACCTGATCGTCCGGCAGCCCAGCTACCTCCCGCTCGGAACCCACGCCAACAAGGCCGGACGCGTCGCCGGCACGAATCTCGGCGGCGGCGACGCGCGGTTCCCCGGCGCGGTGGGCACGGCGATCACCCGCGCCGGCGACGTCGAGGTGGCCCGCACCGGCGTCCACGCCGACTGGGATCTCGGCTACGACCCGGCCGTGACGACCCTCGACGCGACGACGGCCAGCGGCTACATGCCGCAGGCCGAGCCGATGCACATCTGGGCGGCGGGCGACCGTCTCTCCGGACGCCTGCTGGGCGTCCAGATCACCGGTGGACGCGGCGCCGGCAAGCGCATCGACGCCTGCGCGGCCGCGCTGATGGCGGGGCTGACCTGCGAGGAGTTCGCCTACCTCGACCTCTCCTACGCGCCCCCGTTCTCGCCGGCGTGGGATCCGGTGCAGATCGCCGTCCGCAAGCTCGCCGAGTCGTTCGCGTGAGGCCGGCGTGAGCGGACGCCTGCGGTACACCTGCGTGCATCCGGCAGGCCCCGGACGCCTCGAGATCGGGACGCCGCCCCTCGCCACGGCCAGCGTCTCCCCCGGCGGTCCGGGGCAGGACGCCGTGCTCGCGGACGCCTCCGGCCCGGCCGACCTGCACGCGTTCCTGCTCTCCGCGGCCCTCGGGATCGCCTGGGACGCCGGGGCGTCCCGGCTCGTGGAGGAGGCGTCCGGACGGGTGTACCCCGTGGAGGACGCCCCCGTCCCGCGGGCGGCGGTGAGCGTGCTGCCGCTGCGCGAGACCGCGCGCGGGCTGGAGGCGTTCGTCCAGCACCGGGTGCGCACGATGGACTTCGCGCCCGGGGCGGTCGTCTTCCCCGGCGGTCGCGTCGACCCCGCGGACGCCGCCCGCGGCACGTTGCTGGCCCTGCCCGCCGACGCCCCACCCCTCGGGTTCCCCGCCGCCGAGACGGGCGTCTTCTCCGACATCCGGACGGCCCTGGCCGCCGGCGTCCGAGAGTTGCACGAGGAGACCGGCGCCGCCGTCGACCCCGCGCGTCTCGTGCCCTGGGACAACTGGATCACGCCGCTGGGCTACCCGCGCCGGTTCGACGTCGCGTTCTTTCTGCTGGCCGTCGAGCCCGGCGACGCCCTCGCGCACGCGACGACGGAGGCCTCGGCGTCCGACTGGATCGCGGTGTCCGACCTGGTCGACCAGGTGAACGCCGGGACGCTCGCCATGGTGCCGCCCACCCGCGCGCTCGTCGACGAGATCGCCGCGCTGGGCTCGCTGGACGCGGCGCTCGGCCTCCGCCCGCGGGTCGTCCCCATCCGCCACGACCTGGATGCCCGCCGCCCGAGGGTCCCCGGTGGGCACTGACGAGGACGCCGACCTCGCGCGGCTGCGCGCGGGACGACCCTCGGCGGTGGCGAGCGTCGTCGACGAGGTCCTCCACCCGTTCGTCGTGGGCGGCGCCGGGGTCGTGGTCACCGCGATCGACGGTGGGGCGCGGGTCTCGCCCGCCACCCTGCTGGGGGCGATCGCCGTGGTGGCCGTCGCGGTCGGCGGGCCCTGGGCGATCCTGCGCCACAGCCTGCGGACGGGCCGGCTGACCGACCGGCAGGCGGTCCGCCGCGCGGAGCGGTGGCGTCCCCTCACCCTCGGCGGGCTCTGCCTCCTCGCGGCGGCCGGGGTCGCCGTCGCCCTCGGCCTGCCCGCGAGTGCGCTCTTCCTCGGCCGCGGCGTGCTCGCGACGGGGGTGGCCGCGCTCCTCACGCGGTTCGTCACCAAGGTGTCGCTGCACACGACGGCCGCCGCCGGGTTCGCGGTGACGGTGGGCCGCTACGCCCCGGCCTGGGGCGTCGCGCCCGGCCTCGTCACCGTGGCCGCCCTCTGCTGGGGACGCCTCCGGCAGGGTCGCCACACCCTCGGACAGTTGCTCCTCGGGGCGGGAGTCGGCACCACTATGTTCGTCGTGGCGTAGCGCGCCCACTGCCACCCGCCGCCTCCCCGGGCACAATGGCGCCCATGAGCGAACCGGACGGCGTCGCATCGCGGCTGACGGGCATGATGTGGCGCGACGGCCACATCGTGAAGGAAGACATCGCGCTCGGCGAGATCGCCTCCCTCGCGCACGACCCCACGTGCGTCGTCTGGGTGGACCTGCTGAACCCCGCCCCCGCCGACCTCGCGTCGATCGTCGCCGAGCTGGGGCTGCCGCCCACCGCCACCGAGGACGCCATCGCCCCGCACGAGCGCGCGAAGGTGATCCGGCACGAATCGCACCTGTTCTTCACGGTCTACTCGGCGTCCCTCGCCGACGTGCCCGACCCCGAGCGACGCGGACGCCTCCGCACCCACCGGCTCTCGGGCATCGTGCTGCCCGAGGCGCTCGTGACGATCCGGATCGACGAGCGGCTCGACCTCGCCCCCATCGTCGCGCGGTGGACCGAGGATCGGCACCTGGTGAAGCACGGCTCCGCGACCCTCGTCTACGACCTCATGGACGTCATCGTCGACGGCCACTTCGAGACGATCCAAGAGCTCGATGACGAGATCGAGTCGCTGGAAGACGTCCTGTTCGAGGAGCGGCGCACCGACCAGCACTTTCAGCGCCGCGTCTACATGCTCCGCAAGGACCTGGTCGAACTGCGCCGGGCGGTCCTGCCGATGCGCGAGGTCGTGAACGGGCTGCTCCGGCACCAGGAGAGCCAGGAGGTCGAGTTGGAGGCCTGGTACGACGACTTGTACGACCACGTGCTGCGGGCGTCCGAGTGGACCGAATCCCTCCGCGACATGATCACGTCGCTGTTCGAGACGAACCTCTCCCTGCAGGACGCCCGCCTCAACACGATCATGAAGAAGCTGGCCGGCTGGGCGGCCATCATCGCCGTCCCGACGGCGATCACCGGCTGGTTCGGGCAGAACGTCCCCTACCCCGGGTTCCAGGAGCCGTTGGGGCTGTGGTTGAGCGTCGCGCTGACGGCCGTCGGCGTCCTCGTGTTGTATCTGCTTTTCAAGCAACGCGACTGGCTCTAAGAGGGCGCCGACCAGGGGCGACGCCCGCCGGGCGCGCCAAGAGTTCGGACACCGTTCACGCGGTGTTCCTCGGACGGTCCGGAGCCTGCTGCCTGCGCGGGTCAGGGTTGCCCCTGTCGTAACCCTGACCTCCCGGAAGGAATCCCTCCATGGCCACCAACAACCAGGTGCGTTTCGCCGCCGTCGGCGTCGCTGCGCTGGCGCTGGCATTCACCGTGATCCCGGCGCAGGCATCGAGCCAACGGACCCTCCCCACCATCAGCCGCGCGGCCGACGGCCCCGTCGACGAGTTCGGCGGCGCGCGTCGCATCGGCGGCGACCAGTCGAAGACCATCCAGGCGGCGATTCAGAAGTCCGGCGCGAAGAACGTCATCCTCGTGATCGGCGACGGCATGGGCGACTCCGAGA
>CALMAD010000282.1 GCA_937859105.1 uncultured Propionibacteriaceae bacterium | reverse complement strand
GGGAGGGCGCTCTCGTCGCACGCCCCACGCGGCATGACCGCGTGGGGCGTACGACGTTCTCGACACCAGAGTGTGGAGAACGTCGCAGAGAAACGTCACACGGCGGGCTTCTTAGACGCCTCCGGCTTGAAGTCCACGCCGGCCTCCTTGCGCTGCTGCGCGGAGATCGGCGCCGGGGCCTGCGTGAGCGGGTCGTAACCGTTGCCGGTCTTCGGGAAGGCGATGACCTCGCGGATCGACTCCGACTTGCTCAGCAGGGCCACGATGCGGTCCCAGCCGAAGGCGATGCCGCCGTGCGGCGGCGCCCCGAACTGGAAAGCGTCCAAGAGGAAGCCGAACTTCTCCTGCGCCTCCTCGGGGCCGAGCCCCATGACCTTGAACACCCGCTCCTGCACGTCGCGCCGGTGGATACGGATCGACCCGCCGCCGATCTCGTTGCCGTTGCACACCATGTCGTAGGCGTACGCCAGCGCGTGGCCCGGATCGGTGTCGAACGTGTCGAGGCACTCGGGCTTCGGCGAGGTGAAGGCGTGGTGAACCGCCGTCCACGCGCCGCCGCCGACGGCGACGTCGCCCTCGGCCTTCGCCTCGGACGCCGACTTGAACAGCGGCGCGTCCACGACCCACAGGAAGCTCCAGGCGTCCTCGTCGATCAGGCCGCAGCGGCGTCCGATCTCGAGGCGCGCGGCCCCGAGCAGGCTCTGCGACGCCGTCCGCTCCCCCGCGCCGAAGAAGATGCAGTCCCCGGGCTGCGCGCCGACGCGGGCGGCCAGACCGGCGCGCTCGGCGTCCGAGATGTTCTTCGCGACGGGGCCGCCGAGCTCGCCGCCGTCGCCGACGGTGACGTAGGCGAGGCCCTTCGCGCCGCGCTGCTTCGCCCACTCCTGCCAGGCGTCGAACGTGCGGCGCGGCTGCGAGCCGCCGCCGGGCATGACGACCGCCCCGACGTACGGCGCCTGGAACACCCTGAACGGGGTGTCGGCGAAGAAGTCCGTGACCTCCTGGATCGGGTTGTCGAAGCGCAGATCGGGCTTGTCGGAGCCGTAATGGTCCATCGCGTCGGCGAACGTCATGCGCGGGAACGGCGTCGGCAGGTCGACCCCGATCAGCTTCCACACGCTCTTCGCGATCGCCTCGCCGAGCTCGATGATGTCGTCTTGGTCGACGAAGCTCATCTCGATGTCGAGCTGGGTGAACTCGGGCTGCCGGTCGGCGCGGAAGTCCTCGTCGCGGTAGCAGCGCGCGATCTGGAAGTAGCGCTCCATGCCGGCGACCATGAGCAACTGCTTGAACAGCTGCGGGCTCTGCGGCAGCGCGTACCAACTGCCCGGCGCGAGGCGGGCGGGCACGAGGAAGTCGCGCGCGCCCTCGGGCGTCGACCGCGTCAGGGTCGGGGTCTCGATCTCGACGAACTCGCGGTCGAGCAGCACGTCGCGCGCGGCCCGGCTCACCTTGCTGCGCAGCCGGATCGCCGCCGCGGGCGCCGGACGCCTCAGGTCGAGGTAGCGGTAGCGCAGCCGCGCCTCCTCGCCCACGTTGAGGCGCTCGTCGATCTGGAACGGCAGCGGCGCCGACGGGTTCAGCACCGTCAGCTCGGTGATCGCCACCTCGATGTCGCCCGTGGGCAGGTCGGGGTTGGCGTTGCCGTCGGGACGCAACTCGACGACGCCTGTCACCTGGATGCAGAACTCGTTGCGCAGGTCGTGCGCCCCGGACGACTCGAGGATCTCGTCACGCACCACCACCTGGGCGATGCCCGAGGCGTCGCGAAGGTCGATGAAGGCGACACCGCCATGGTCTCGTCGTCGCCCCACCCAACCGGCGAGGGTGACGGTCTTGCCCGCGTCTTCGGCCCGCAGGCTTCCGGCGTCGTGGGTTCGCAGCATGACGATGTTCCTTTCTATCGGCCCGCATAGACGGTGCGGGCTCACCCCGCGATCTTGCCATGCCCGGCCGCGCGCTGGCGAACCGAGCGGCGTCCCCCGGCGGACAGGCGACGACGCCGACGCCCTCGGAGTCGGCAGCGCCGATCCCCGGCCCGCCGTCGTCGACCCCGCAGGGATGGGTCGTCGTCAAGCAGGGCACGCTCGAACTGACGCTCGACCCCCGCTGGACGATCGACCAGCAGACCAGCTCGGGAGGCGAGGACACGATCACCGCCTCGTGGAACGGCCGGGGCGACACCGTGATGGCCGTCAGCGACTACAACCCGCCGAGGCGGCTGCCCGCCGCCACGCTCTGCGGCGCCAACGCGAAGGCCAGCGCGAAGCAGATGACGAAGGCGTCCGACGCGCCGAACCTGCCCAACCCGATGGGCGACGACCGCGTCGAGACCGCGTCCTGCACCGTCCGCGGCGAACTGGACGGCACCGCCTACCAGATCATCTTCAACGCCTACCAGCCCTGGAAGGGCACGCGCGCGACGGTCATGCAGGTGCGCTTCCGCGCCAAGCCGTTCGTCTCCGCGGACGCCGAGCCGGCCGCCCGGACGACGAACCTGCTGCAGAAGTTCCTCATCGAACGGACGCCGAAGAAGGGTTAGATCACCCCGGACGCGGCGACCGCGAGCAGCGCCGCGCCGACCAGCGCGCCGAGCCAGCCGAGCACCGTCCGCACCGGGCCCTCCGTCCGGTGCGGACCCGCCACCAGCCCGAGACCGGCCACGACCAGCGCCGGGATCATCGCCCCCACCAGCGCGCCAGCGAGCCAGCCGGGCAGCAGCGTCCAGGGGCCGACGCGCACGAGCAGGATGGCGAACGCCGTGCCGCTCAGGAGGGTCTCGGCGCGCTGGGCGCGCGTCGCCGGCCGGCCGGCCTGCCGGAACGCCCCGATCCCGGTCAGCAACGCCAAACCCAGCACGACGAGGCCCACGATCGGCAGCTCGGGGCGGGACTCGACGCGCCCGTTGGTCGCCAGGCCCATCGCGATGTCGTCGACCTCGCGGGTCGAACTGCCCAGCACCAGGTAGGCGCGCCGGGCGTCCCGGTCGACCACGAGCATCGTCCGGCCGCCGGAGGTCCCGCCGTTGTGCCAGGCGAACGTCCGTCCGTCGACCTCGCTGGTGAACCAGTGCAGCCCGACGCGGGCGCGCCCGGAGGCGTCCCAGTGGGGCTCGAGGGCCGCCATGCCGGGCGCCCGGCCGGTCAGGACGCCCTGCGCGTAGCGCGCCAGGTCGTCGGCGGTCGTCCAGACGGACGCCCCCATGGGCGCCTGGCCCTCGGTCGTCCACGGGGTGGGGTGCCCGCCGGACGCCGTGCGCTCCACGGCCGTCCCCGCGGGGATGTCCTGGGGCACGGAGGCCTCGCGCGTGGACGTCATGCCGAGCGGCGTCCAGAGCCGGTCGCGGGCGAGGGTCTCCCAGTCGGGCGCGTCCGCGGCCTCGGCCAGGGCGTGGCCCAGCAGGGAGGCCCCCAGGTTCGAGTAGGCGACGGTTCCGCGGCCGGACAAGGCCGTTCGCGCGGCCCCCTCCACGAGCTGCTCGCGGCTCAGGCGGTACGGGTTGCCCAGCGAGAACGCGGACGCCGCCCCCCACGCCATCTCCGACGGCAGCAGCCGCGGCAGGCCCGAGCGGTGGCTGGCCAGCTCCTCCAGGGTGACGCCGCCGGCCTCGCTGCCGCGAAGCCCCGGCAGCAGCGTGTCGACGCGCTGGTCGAGCCGGACCTCGCCGCGCCGGACGGCGTCCGCGAGCAGCATGCCGTTGAACGTCTTCGTGATCGAGCCCAGCGGGTACGGCGTCCCGGAGGTCGGCGGCACCCCCGGGGACGCCTCCCCCAGCCCGGCCCACGTGACCCGCTCGGGGGTGACCTCGGCCACCGACAGGGACGCGAACCCGCGGTCGTCGGCGATCTGGGCCCGGACGCGCGCCGCGAGCGCGGCGTCCCCGTGATCGCCCACCGGGTGCGGCGCCCCGACGCCCGCCGCGAGGGCGACGAGCGTGCCGAGGACGGCGCCGACGAGCGCGATCAGGCCGAGGCGGCGTCCGGTGAGGCGTCCGAGGCGTCCGGAGGGGGCGTCGTGGGGAGGGGTGGCGTTCGTCGCGGAGGTGGTCGGCGTCGTGGACATGGCGATGCTCCGTTCGTCGTCAGGGCAGGGCGCAGCGCCCGGCCGGCGGTCGGTGGCGGTGAAGGGGGTCAGTGGAGGACGGTCAGGTGGGACGCGCGGCGAGCCAGATCGTCAGCAGCGGGACGATCCGGGACGCCGGCACGTCGTAGCGCCCGCGCGACGGGCTGGTCAGCCAGCCGGCGGACACGAGGATGCGCAGGTGGTGGTGCAGTTGGCCGGTGGAGGCGAGCTCGGGGCGCTCGGCCAGCTCGGACGTCGTCCGGACGCCGCCCAGCACGAGCTGCAGCAGCGTGATGCGCACGGGGTGCGCGAGGGCGTCCAGCGTGACCGCGAGGTCGTCGGGGTCGGCGGCCAGCAGTTCGTCGGGCGTCCCCCCGTACTGCCAGCGCACCGGGCCGCGATCGGCCACATCGAACGCACCCGTGTAGAGCAGGGCCCCCTCGGGGGCACGCCGGATCAGCTCCTCCAGCGCCCAGAAGGTGTCGGGGTCGAGCGCCGGACCTGCCGGCGACCGGTCCGCCTGCGCGGAGCCCGCGCCCCCACCCGCGCCGCCGGCCTGGAGGGCCTCCACGAGGGCCTCCAGGCGCGCGACCCGCTGCTCGAGGGTGGGCTCGTCGGCGTTCATGCTCCGATAATACGGAAATACGAACTAACGATCAAGCGCGGGGCGCGGTTCGTCAATCCCGACCGATCGCGCCGACGCGATCGAGAAACCAGGTCAGGGCCAACAGGTCCGCCGAGCCACCCGGGCTCCACCGGCGGGCCACGAACCGGTCGTCGGCGGCGTGCAGCTCGGCGACGAGCGCGTCGTCGTCCGGACGCCTGCTCACCAGCCCGGACGCCCACGCCTGCGCCTCGCGCAGCCCGGCCACTCCCCCGCGCGTGACCATGTTGGAGTCGTCCACGACGGCCATCAGCGACACGAGCGCCCACAGGAGGGCGGCGTCCTCGCGGCCCGCACCCCCGGACGCCGCCCGCCGCTCCCGCAGCGCCGGCAGCCCCGCCCCGCGGACCGTCGCGAACCCGGACGCCGCCTCGGCCCGGATCCCGCCCGTCCCGGCGGCCAGGTACGCTCGCTCCCCGTGCGATCCGGCCTGGTCTCGGGCGGCGCGCGCGCCGAGCGAGCGGGCCCACCGGTCGCGCAGCACGCCGGCCACGCGGCCGGCGTCCGCGCACACCGCGTCCACGTCGGGACGCCGCCCGCCCGCGGTCGCCTGACCGACCGCCCCCAGGATCAACCCGAGCGAGAACAGCGCGCCGCGGTGCGTGTTGACGCCGCCCGTCGCCGTGAGCATCGCGTCCTCGGCCGCCTTGCCCATCGCGACGAGGTCGTCGAGCGCGGCCTCGTCGACGCCGGGGCTCCGGGCGTCGGACGCTTCTGCCCTCGCCCCCTGCGCGCGGCCGAGCAGGACGCACCCGAGAAACCATTCCTCCAGGGCGTCCGCGCTGGCCAGCAGCGTGTCGAGCGTCATGTCGTCGTGCGAGCCGGAGCCGGCGGCGTCCACCAGGCCGGGCTTGGGGGTGAGGCGCGCCTCGACCCGCAGCGCCTCCGCGGCGAGCGAGGCCCACGCGGCGGCGTCCCCCGGGACGGCAGCCCCCGCGTCCACGGCCTCGATGCCGGCCAGCAGCACCGGGAGCGGGTGGCGGCGCGCACGCGCGCAGGCGTGCGCGGGCCGCTCGCACAGCACGCAGCGGCGCGGGGCCTCGCCCAGCTCGCCGCGTCCGAGCGGCTGAGGGCCGTACGGGCCGGCGCAGACCACGTCGACATCCCACAGCCGGCCGCCGGGATGGGCGTCCTCGAGCGCGACGAGCGCCCGCTTGAGGGCGCGCGGCTCGGCGTCCACCACGAAGATCGACTCGGGCCCGGTCGGACCGCCGAGGTCACACGACTCGACGACGGTCCAGCCGGCGCCCGCGACGCAGGCACGCACGGCGGCGTCCGCGGCCTGAAGCCGCCGACGGATCGCCGGCGAATCCTTGAGCGGGCCTGGGGCGACGACGGTGATGCTCACCACCGGAAGCGCGAAGCGGGCGAGCAACGCCTCGTGCGTTGCCCGCCGCTCCTCGCGTCGCCGCAGGACGGCCTCGGCGTCCGTCACGCGCTCGGCACGTTCCTGACCGTGTCGATCACCGAACCGTCGCGGTACCGGACGATGCCGACGATCTCGTCGCCCCGCTCGATCTGCCGCGGCTTGCCGCAGATCTTGAGCGCTTGCTCGTACAGGTCGCCGATGGTGGTCGGTTTCAGCCCGGCCGCCCTCAGCCGCTCGGCCACGCCCACGCTGCGCGGGTTGACGGCGATGCCGTAGTCGGTCACCAGGACGTCCACGTTGTCGCCGGGCGTGATGAGCGTCGACACCTTCTCCACCACGGTGGGGATGCGCGAGCGGATCAGCGGCGCCACGACGATCACCAGCTTGGCGCCCGCCGCCGTGTCGCAGTGCCCGCCGGAGGCGCCCATCATGAGCCCGTCGGACCCCGTGAGGACGTTCACGTTGAACTTCAGGTCGATCTCCAGGGCGGACAGGATCACCATGTCGAGCTCGTCCACGCAGCAGGCCTTCGCCAGCGGCGACGCGTACTCGGCCGCCGAGATCTCCGTGTGGGCGGGCGAGGTCGCGAGCGACTCCGCGGCTCCGGCGTCGAACGACTGCACGTCGAGCAGGCGTCCGACGAGGCCCTGCTCGTGCAGCGACGCCAGCGTGCCCGTGATGCCGCCCAGCGCCCACGCGGCCTTGATGCCGGCGCGCTCCATGCGGTCCTTGAGGTAGAGCGTCGTCGCGGTGGCGGCGCCGCCCGAACCGGTCTGCATGGAGAAGCCGTCCTCGAAGTAGCCGCCGAATTCCATGACGGCGGCCGCGCGGCGGGCGATGAGCAGGTCGCGCGGATTCTTCGTGTTGCGGACAGCGCCCACGTTGATGCGGGAGGGGTCGCCCACCTCGTCGACCTCGACAACGAAGTCGACCTGGTCCTGGCGGATCGACGCCGGCGTGTTCGGGTAGTCGACGATCTGCTCGGTGAGCAGGATCACCTGCTCGGCGTACTGGGCGTCCGTCCGGGCGTAGCCGAGCGAGCCGCAGTGCGCGCGCCCGGTGAAGCCGTTCGCGTTGCCGTACTCGTCGCACGCCGAGACGCCGAGGAAGGCGACCTTGGGCTTCAGCTCGCCGGTCTCCATGAGCGCGGCGCGACCGCCGTGCGAGTGGATCGTCACCGGGTGCTGGAGCAGGCCGCCCGCCGAGATCTGCCGGGCCAGTTCGCCGCGCATGCCGGACGTGTAGATCCGGCCGATGACGCCGCTGCGGATGTACTCGACGAGCCCGGCGTGGCAGTTGTTCAGCGACGAGGACGCCAGCGTCAGGTTCTCCAGGCCCAGCTCGGCGAGCTGGCTCACCACCTGGAGGATGACCTTGTCGCCCTCGCGGAAGTGGTGATGGAAGCTGATCGTGTCGCCGTCGGTGAGCCCGCTGCGGATGATGGCTTCCTTGAGCGAGCGCATGACCTTGCGGCGGCGCTTCGCCTTGGAGTCGCGCAGGTACGGCATCTTGGCCGCCCAGCCGCTGAACGCGGGGAGGGCGTCCAACTCGGCCGGGTGGGCCGGGTCGGCCGGCGGTGCCGGCGTGGTCGTGGACGCCTCGGGCGCGGCCTGGGCGGCCTGAGTGGTTTCCGTGGTTTTTGTTTCAGTCATCGTCGTCCCCTCAGCGCCTGGTCCCGGACAACTCGGCCAGCCGCACCGTGCGGTAGGCGCTCGCCACAATGGGGGCGTCCACCATCTTTCCGTCCAGCGACACGACGCCGAGACCCTCGGCCTCGGCCTTGTCGGCCGCCTCGATCACGCGCTTGGCCCGGTCGACCTCGGCCTCCGTCGGAGCGTACGCGTTGTGCAGCGGCTCGATCTGACGGGGGTTCACGAGCGACTTTCCGTCGAAGCCGAGCCGCTTGATGATCCCGATCTCGCGGAGGAAGCCCTCCTCGTCGTTCACATCGCTGTAGACGACGTCGTAGCACGGGATGCCGGCGACACGCGCGGCGTGCAGCACCGCACAGCGCGCGTAGAAGAGCTCGGACTCGTCGGCGGCCGTGCCGCGCACCGTGTGCATGTCGATCATGTAGTCGTACGCGGCGAGCGCGATCGCCACCATGCGCGAGCTGGCCTTCGCGATCTGGACAGCATTGACGACGCCGGACGCCGACTCGACGGCGGCCATGCACTTGGTCGAACCGACCTCGCGGCCGCACTTCTCCTCGATCTCGGTGAGGACGCGGTCGAGCTCGCGCACCATGTCGGCGTCGCGGACCATCGGCAGACGGACGATCGCGACCCCGGCCGGCACGATCGCCTCCAGGTCGGGCCGGAAGAACGGCGTGTCGATCGCGTTGACCCGGACGCAGACCTCGACGTCTTTCCAGATCGGGGACATGAGGGCCTCGCGGACGAGGATCCGGGCGGTGTCCTTCTCCCGCAGGGCGACGCTGTCCTCCAGGTCGAACATGACCGTGTCCGCGCCGTACACGTGCACCGTCGACAGCCAGGACGCGTTCGAGCCTGGCACGAAGAGCATGGAGCGCCTCGGGCGAGGCATCACTTCGGTGGTCTCGGTCACAGCCGGCTCCAATCGGGTTGCTCGTCGGAGCCGCGGAAGACGGCCCCCTGGACGCGGGCGCGGATCGCGAAGTCCAGCGCCCCCTTGTCGTCGACGGAGACGAAGCCCTCGGTGACGCCCAGCTTCTCCAGCGTCTCGTTCACCACCGTGGTGATCGCGTCGCCGTACTGACCCATCACGGTGCTCTGGATGTCCACCTCCAACTCGTCGTTCGGCGCCACCTTGACGAGAGCGTCGCTCGACTCCAGGCTCCCGGCGACCGCCGCTCTGACGATCCTCATGGCCTGACTCCTTTCCTCTTCACTTCTTCACTGATGGCGTCGGTGACGTCTGGCCGGTGTGCGCGCGAGCGCGCAGGTACGCGAGTGTCGTGGGCGGCACGAGGGCGTCCAACTCGTCGAGGCGTCCGGCTGCGAACAGCGCGCGGACGCGGCTCGCCGAGACCGGAGCGTCGCCGACGGCGACGCGCTCGATCTCGTGGACGCGGATGGTCGGGGACGCCGACGCCGACTCCTCGAGCCAGTGGTGCATCTCCTGGTTGTACAGGTTCGTGATGGGCGACAGGGGTTCGGTGCCGACGAAGCGGTCCGTCGCGCCGATCGCCGGCCCGAGATGCTCGCGGAACAGTTGGAGGTCGAGCCCGGCGGCCCCGCGCACGATCTCGGCCTCGTCGCCGAGGAAGTAGCTGGGGAACGTCGCCCGGCTCACGGTGTAGTCGGTGCCCCGCCGGACTCGGATGCGATCCCCCTCGGGGACGGCCGCGCAGCCGGCGCGCACGAGCTCGAAGCGCTCGTCGGCGGAGAACATCGAGGCGTCCTCGGAGACGACCCAGACGTGCAGCACGTCGACGTTCTGGGCGGCGGTGCGCACCAGGTACTCGTGGCCACGCGTGAACGGGTTCGCGTTCAGCACGGCGACGCCGACGCGGGTGGCCGGCACGTAGTCGTGACGCCGCAGTTGCCGGCAGGTGCGGGCGAGCCCGAACGGGGTGTTCTCCAGCAGGACGAGGGTGCCGGGCACCTCCGCGAGGAACGTGAAGCCCAACGACTCGAACACGCGGCGGTTCGTGGGCTTGGTGTAGACGAACAGATGGGAGCGGCCCCGGTCGAGGGCCTGGTAGGTGACCTCTTGCATCAGCCGGGCGCTCAACCCGAAGCCCCGCTCGTCGTCGCTGATCGCGGAGCACTTCACGACGTTGCCGGCCAGCCCCATGCACCCGACGAGGTCGTCGCCGCGGTGCGCGGTGACGAACAACTCGACGTCGTCGTCGAGGCCCAGGCCCTGCTCGGCGAGCAGGGCCCGGACCGGGACGAGATCGTCGGGGTCGTGTGCGACGCTGACGACCGACAGTGCCGGCGCGGCGTCCATGAGCGACCCCCTTTGGTCGTGCACCAGCCTAGAGGCGCACGCCGCCGAATGTGGCGATGCTGAACAGGAAGACCACGAACGTGCCGATCGCCCACTTCGCCGACTTGCGTTGCCAGGTGCCCATATCGACCCCGGTCAGGTGCAGCAGCAGGTAGATGAAGCCGACCAGCGGGCTGAGCAGGTGGAAGGCCTGGCCGGTCGTGGAGGCGACCGCCATGTCCATCGCCGAGAAGCCGTACTGCTCACCGGTGCGGGACAGGATCGGCAGCACGCCGAGGTAGAACGCGTCGTTGCTCAGCATGAAGGTGCCGGGGACGGACGCCAGTGCGACGACCAGGCCCCAGTGGCTCGCCATCGAGGACGGCACCACGTTGGCCAGCCATTCGCCCATCGCCGTGGACATGTGCGACTGGTTCAGGATGCCCATGAAGATGCCAGCGGCCAGCACCATGGTGACCACGTGCATGGCGTTCGCGCCGTGCTCCTCGACGATCTTGCGCTGGTCGGACAGCTTGCGGTAGTTGATCAGGAGCGCGATGGCGAACGCGACCATGAAGATGATCGCCGACGGAATCTTCGGAATGATCCACATGCCGCCGAAGATCAGGTACGTCATCACGAGCAGCGTCAGCAGCAGGTTGACCCAGATCATCTTCGGCCGTTTGAGGGAGTCGCCTTCCTCGTCGTTCAGGTTCGCGCGCAGGCCGGCGATTTCCTCCGGCGACAACGCCACGATCCCCAACCGCTTGCGCTCGGAGAGACCGCGCAGCACCGCGACGATGATGACCCACACGATGGCGATGGCCATGCCGGGCAGGATCTTGCGCAGGAGTTCACCCTCGTCGACCTTGAGGGCGGCGATGATGCGGGCCGTCGGGCCGCCCCAGGGCAGCAGGTTCATGATCGAGTTCGCGAGGATGATGATGACCGCCAGGTCCATCATCTTCATGTTCAGCTTCTTGTAGACCGGAATCATGGCCGAACACACGATCATCGTGGTGGTCGAGCCGTCGCCGTCGACCGACACGGCCGAGGCGAGAATCGCGGTTCCGACGAGCACCTTCAGCGGGTCTCCCTGAACGATGCGCAGGATGAAATGCACCAGCGGATCGAACAATCCCGCGGTCAACATCAATCCGAAGAAAAGAATCGCGAACATCAACATAACGACGGTGGGCGCCACGCCCTTGTCCGTCGCTTCCGTCTTGCTGCCGACGACTCCCGCGAGCGCAAAAGCGCCCAATTGGTTGGCGAAACCCGCCACCAGACCCACGATGACGGGCGACAGAACCAGCGCCGTGAACGGCGAGGTCAGCCTCGTCATGATCAACACCATGAAAATGATGACGATCAGCAATCCCCACATTGCCAACATCGAGCTCTCCTTTGATCTCGGAACGCAGGTCTCCCCGCGTCGGGCTAAGAGTAACGCCCGGAAAACGCCCGGGCACCGTTCTGCACACAAGCGGTGATGTCCGCATACAACCAGTTGTGCTCATTGCGCTCACGAGCGTCCATCCGTACAGTCCTCACCATGAGCAGCGGTGCCCGGGGAGCGCGAGCCCGAGGTCTCACCTGGCGGTCGCGCATCCTCTTGATGGTGCTCTGCTTGACCGCGTTCGTGACCGTCGTGTCGCTGGTGGGCGCCCTCGCCGCCGCGCGCCGCAGCACCGAGTCCCTCAGCGAGCAGCAGGCGCTGGCGATCGCACGATCGGCGTCCGCGGATCCGCGCTTCGCCTCCTGGGTGCTGGCGGGCCCGCCGAGCCCGACCGGCCCCGCGCAGGCCGCCGCCGAGGTGCTGCGCGCCCGGACGCAGGCTCTCTACCTCGTGGTGACCGACGACGACGGGATCCGGTACAGCCACCCCAACCCGGCGCTGGTCGGCCAGCGGGTGAGCACCGATCCGTCCGTGCCGCTCTCCGGCGGGGAGGTCGTCGGCATCGAGCGCGGGACGCTCGGGCTGTCCGCGCGCGGGAAGGTGCCGCTGCGGTCGGCGTCCGGGCAGGTCATCGGCTCGGTGTCGGTCGGCATCGCGATCAGCGCCGTGAACGCCCTGCAACGCCGCCTCGCGGTCGTCCTGCTGTCGGTGGGGCTGGCCGCGTTCGCGATCAGCGCGCTGATCATCGGGCTCCAGACGCGGCGCCTGCGCCGTATGACCCACGGGCTCGAGCTCGACGAGATGGCCGACCTGCTGCTCGAGCACGCCGCCGTGTTCAGCGGCGCGCTCGCCGGGGTGGTGGGCGTCGACCAGTCCGGACGCATCCGACTCGCCAACCAGGCTGCCCGCGACTACCTCGGGACGCCCATCCCGACCGGGGTCGGCGTCCGGGAGGCCGGCCTGCCGCCGGCCGTCGCGGAGTTGTTGAGCCCGGACGCCGTCGCCTCCGATGCCGGACGCCTGCTCGTGCTCGGGGAACGCGTGCTGGTGGCGCGCCGCGTGGACGTCCGGAGGCTGGGCCGCGACATCGGCGCCGTGGTGACGCTGACCGACCGCACCGACCTCGACGACCTGGGGCGCGAACTCGAGGCGACCCGCGCCCTGACCGACGCGCTCAGGGCGCAAGCGCACGAGTACACGAACCGCCTCCACGCGCTGTCGGGCATGCTGCACCTCGGGGACGCCGACGCGGCGCGCGCGTACCTGGACGAGTTGTCCGGGGCGACCGGCCACGGTGACGGCCTGGCGGACCCGTATCTTCGGGGCATCCTCGCGGCCAAGGGGGCCGTGGCGTCCGAGCAGGGCGTAGAACTGCGCGTCACCGACCAGACGTGGGTCGAAGGCCGCCTGGCGAGCCCGCTCGACGCGGTCACGGTCCTCGGAAACCTGATCGACAACGCTCTTCGGGCGGCGTCCGGGGGTGGGAGGCGTCCGGCCTGGGTCGAGGTCACGGTGCTGTCGGACGGTCCGGACCTCGTCTTCCACGTCGTCGACAGCGGCGACGGGGTGGCGGAGGCGGACGCCGACGACGTCTTCGCGCAGGGGTGGACGACGAAACCCGGCGACCGGGCGTCCCACGGCATCGGGCTCGCCCTGGCGCGAGTGACCGCGCGCCGTCACGGCGGAGATGTCGAACTCCTGCAGCGCTCCGGCGAGGATCACGGGGCCGCGTTCGGGGGGCGGCTGGCCGGCGTGCTCAGGCGTCCGGGGGCGGAGGGCGCGAGGGGTGCGGGTGCTCTGGGGAGCCCGGCGAGTCCGGGGAGCCCGGCGAGCCCGGGGAGCCCGGGGAGCGCTGGGAGCCCGGGGGGCGCTGAGGAGCCGGGGATCGACGAGGAAGGGGGCCGGCCATGACCGTGCGGGTGCTGGTGGTGGACGACGACTTCCGGGTGGCGGAGGTCCACGCGGCCGCGCTGGCCCGGCTGCGGTCGTGCGAGGTCGTCGGGCGCGCCACCACCCTCGCGGAGGCCCGCGCCCGCCTGGCCGCGGAGCCCGTCGACCTGGTGCTCGCCGACGAGTACCTGCCCGACGGCAGCGGGACCGACCTGATCGGCGCCTCGGACGCCTCCGTCATGATGGTGACCGCCGCGGACGCGCCCGAGACCGTGCGCCGGGCGCTGGCGCGCGGCGCGGTCGGATACATCGTGAAGCCGTTCGACATGCCCGTCCTGCTGGAGCGAGTCGCCGCCTACGCGCGCTATGTGGACGCCGCCGCGGCCCTCACCGCCCCGGGGCAGCCGGAGATCGACGCCCTCGCGGCACAGCTGCGGCCGAAACCGGTGAAACACCTTCCCAAAGGGCGGTCGGCGGTGACCGCCGACGCGGTGACGCGCCTGCTCAAGGACGCCGAGGCGTCCCTCACCGCCGCCGCGGTCGCCGAGGCCCTGGGCGTATCGCGCGCGACAGCGCAGCGCTACCTGTCGGATCTGGTCGCCGACGGCTCCGTCTCGCTCTCTCTGCGCTACGGCTCCACCGGACGCCCCGAGCACCGGTACACCTGGGGTCCCTGACGCGCCCCGTGTGCGTTTCTACCTGACATGGTCCACACCCTGGTGTGGGTTTTGTCACACACCCTGGCACCGGGACGCCCCCGCGACCCACGACGGAACAACGTGCATCCACGCCTCCAAGCCCGGTGACCTGGACCGGCCGACCCGCGCCGCAGGCGTCCGCTCCGTGCAGCCCACAGTCCCGCTCTCCCCGACGAATCCCGACGCATCAGGACGCCGCGCGCACGGGAGCGCCACGGATCGCAGCAGCCGAGGCCGTGTGACGTTCTCCACACCCCAGTGTGGAGAACGTCAGGTAGAAACGCCCTCAGTCGGCGGCGGCCGCCGCCACCCCCGGACGCCGGTCGGCGTCGGGCGGCGTCCACGCGTCGGGGTCGGCGGGAACCTGCTCGCCGGAGCGGATGTCCTTCACCTCGCCGGAGCTGAACCAGACGAACGGGATCCCCCGCCGGTCGGCGTAGCGGATCTGCTTGCCGAACTTGTCCGCCTTCGGGGCGACCTCCGTCGCGATCCCCCGCGCCCGCAACCGGGCCGCGGTCGCCATGGCCACGCCGCGGGCGTCCTCGTTGTCGACGGCCACGAGCACGACGGTCGGCACCGTCCGCGACGCCGTCAGCCTCCCCTTGGCGATCAGCGGCGCCAGGATCCGCGTCACCCCCACCGAGATGCCGACGCCTGGGTACGTCGTCTTGCCGTCGAACGCCAGCGAGTCGTACCGGCCGCCCGAGCAGATCGACCCGAGCGACTCGAACCCGGCCATCTCCGTCTCGTACACGGTGCCGGTGTAGTAGTCGAGCCCGCGCGCGATCTTCAGGTCGGCGACCAGGCGGCCGGGCACGGCCTCCCCCGCCACCCGGACGACGTCCTCCAGTGCAGCAAGCCCCTCGTCCAGCAGCGGATGCTCGATGCCGAGCGCCCGCACGCGGTCGACGAACGACCCGTCGGACGCCGAGATCGTCGCCAGCTCCAGGCACTTCGCCGCGGCGGCGGCGTCCATGCCCAACTCGTCGGTGAGAAGCTCCGCCACGGCGTCCGGGCCGATCCTGTCGAGCTTGTCGACGCGCTGCAGCACGGCGAGGTGATCCTCGACGCCGAGCCCGCGGTAGAACCCCTCGGCGAGCTTGCGGTTGTTGACGTGCATCACGACGGGCGGGATACCGAGGTCGGTGTGCAGCCGCTCCAGCGCCTCCAGCATCACGAGCGCGATCTCGACGTCGTGGTGCGCGGCCAGCGTGTCGGCCCCGACGATGTCGATGTCCGCCTGGCAGAACTCGCGGTAGCGCCCCTCCTGCGGCCGCTCCCCCCGCCACACCTTCTGGATCTGGTACCGCCGGAACGGGAACTGCAGGTGCCCGGCGTGCTCCAGCACGTAGCGGGCGAACGGCACGGTCAGATCGAAGTGCAGGCCGAGCTCGTCGCGATCGTCGGACGCCGCGTGGATCCGCCGGACGACGTAGACCTCCTTGTCGATCTCGCCTTTGCGCGTCAACTGGTCCATGGTCTCGACGGCCCGCGTCTCCACGGACGCGAACCCGTGCAACTCGAACGTGGAGCGCAGCGAGTCGAGGACGGCCTGCTCGACGATCCGCCCCGCGGGCAGGAACTCGGGAAATCCGGACAGCGGCATGGGCCTCATGGTCACCTCAGGTACGACGGTTGCAGGTACGGGTTCGTGGACCGCTCGCGCGCCATGGTCGTCGCGGGCCCGTGGCCCGGCAGGACGGCCGCGGCGTCCGGCAGCGGCAACACGACATTCTTCAACGTCTCGGTCATGGCGCGCGAATCGCCGCCGGGCAGGTCCATCCTCCCGATGGAGCCGGCGAACAGCACGTCGCCGGAAAACACGATCTCCTCGGGCGTGTCCGCGCCCAGCCGGAACATCACGCAGCCGGGCCGGTGCCCGGGCGCATGGACGACCTCGAACGCCAGTCCGGCGACCTCCAGCGACTCCCCGCCGGCGATCGTGCGCAGGTCCGCCGGCGTCCCGACGCTCACGCCGAGTTGGTCGATCATCGCGGCCATCATCGGGTTGCCGGAGGCCGGATCGTCCAGCAGTTCGACGTCCGCGGAGTGCAGCCACGCCGGGACGCCGGCCTCGTCGGCGACGGTCGCGGCGTCCGCCACGTGGTCAACGTGTCCATGCGTCAGCAGGACGCCGGCCGCCCGGCGCCCGTACTCGGCGAGGGCCGAGCGCACCGTATCGGCCGCCTCGACACCGGGATCGATGACGATGGCCTGGTC
>CALMAD010000281.1 GCA_937859105.1 uncultured Propionibacteriaceae bacterium | reverse complement strand
GAGGCCTTCTCCGACATGCTGTTCTTCTCGCTCCATCCAGACGGCGGCCGGCATGTCCCCGATCGGGCGGCGGGAATCCGCGTGTTGCCCGAACTGCACCTTCTCCGCGAGGACATCAGCGCCGTCGTGGACCTCAGCTTCGGGCGGTCCAGGAGACCCACCGCCGACGATCCGCTGGGGTTACCCCTCGCGCTGCATGCCAGCTATCAGCGCGAGGAAATCTTGGCTGCTCTGGGGTATGCCAGCCAGGAGCGGCCGCCTGCGGACTTTCGCGAAGGCGTCCTGAAAGTCGAGGTGCGCGGACGAACGATCGACGCGTTCTTCGTCACTTTGAAGAAGTCCGAGGCCGATTATTCGCCGAGCACGCTGTACCGGGACTATCCGATCAGCCCGTCGCTTCTTCACTGGGAATCGCAGTCCACCACGTCGGTCGCGTCGCCGACCGGACGGCGATACCTGAACGGTGAGAGCACCGTCCTGCTCTTCGTCCGGCAGCAGCGAACGTGCGACACCGGGACAGCGCCGTACACCTACCTGGGCCCGGCCGAGTACGTGAGTCACACGGGGGACCGGCCGATCGCCATCACCTGGCGCCTCGCACGCCCGATGCCTGCGGAGTTGTACCTCGACTCCGCGCTCCAGGCAGTGTGAACGAGCGGACGCCGCCCGCGCGGCGGCGTCCGGACTACTTTTTCTTCGAGTCCGCCGCCGCGATCAGCAGCCCGCCGGTGACGGCGAGGTTGGCGAAGAAGTTGTTCCGCTCGGCGAAGGCGCGCTGGGGATCGTCGATCGTCCAGAAGGCGTGCCCGGCGAGGGTCGTCGGCTGGAGCAGCGCGGCCAAGACGGCCGCCGACGTCCGCGGCTTGATGCCGAGGGCGAGGGTCACCCCGCCGGCGATCATCGCGGCGCCGTTCGCCTTCACCAGCGCGGACGACTCGGGCAGGCCGGCGAGCCCGTAGCGCTCCTTCAGCTCGTCGGTCTTGGCGGCGCCGTACGTCGGGTCCTTCAACTGGTTCAGGCCGCTGGTCACGAACAGCGAGCCGAGCAGCAGGCGTCCGAGGGCTTTTGCCGGGTTGACCATGTGTTTCTCCTTCTCGTGGGCAACGCTCCTGAGAATGCAGCGCGCCGTCAGCCTAGTGCCGGATGCCGACGAACTGTCCCGCTGGCAGGTCCGCGGGATGTGCGGTAGGAGTGGTCGCATGAACCCGACGTTGTTCGTCCAGGCATTCGGCGGCCTGTTCGCGATCATGAACCCGTTCGTGGCGCTGCCGATGTTCCTCGCGCTGACCACCGGCTACGACCTCCGCCGCCAGCGGACGACCGCCGTCCGGGTCGCCCTGTTCAGCGTGCTCATGACGGCGGTCATCATCGCGTCCGGCAGCGCCGTGCTCACGTTCTTCGGGGTGAGCGTCAACGACTTCCGGGTCGCGGGCGGCATCGTGCTGCTCATGATCGCGCTCGGGATGCTCAACGGCGGCAGCGCCGCCCACTCCGGCAGCGCCGACGAGCGCAAGCATCAGGAGGCGCAGGCCGGCCAGGGCGACGTCGCGTTCTACCCGCTGACGTTCCCGATGCTGGTCGGGCCGGGCACGATCACGACGATCATCGTCTTCACGGGGCACGTCGACAGCGTGGCGGGCTACGTCGCCGTCTCGGCGGCCGCGCTCGCGACGATCGCCGTGCTCTTCGTCGTGCTGTGGTTCGCGCCCGCGATCGGCCACCACCTGGGCCAGACCCTCCGGACGATCATGACCCGCCTCATGGGCATGATCCTCGCCGGCATCGCCGTCTCCATGGTGGTCGCCGGGCTGGCGGCGCTGCTGCCAGGGTTGGCGCGCTGACTCAGCCGGGCGCCCCGGCCGGGTCGCCGGTCAGCCGCGCTTGATGCCGGGCAGGCCCGGCCGCAGGGACGCCGTCGCGTACGACGCCGCGACCGCGAGCGCCAGGGCCGCGTAGACGTCGTGGGTCTGGTCGGTGAGGCCCGCCATCAACAGCATCCCGGTGGCCGGGCCGCGCAGCGACGTCCCCAGCACGGCGGCCGCCCCGAATAGGGCGAGCGCGGTCACGGGCACGTCGACGCCGGGCAGCACGAGCTCGGCGAGGCGTCCGACGACGATGCCGGCGCACGAGCCGGCGGCGATGGCCGGGGCCAGCGTCCCGCCGACCGCGCCCGCGCGCAGCGTCAGGAAGGTCGCCAGGCACTTGCCGACGAGCGTCAGCGTGGCGGCCGCGAGGCCCAGGCCGAGGAAGCCGGCTTGGGCGGCGCCGCGTCCGTTGCCGAGCACGAGCGGGTCGAACCAGGCGAGCACCGCCACCCCGAGGCCGGCCAGCGGCAGGGTGATCAGCGTCAGGTTGCCGCGCTGCGAGTGGGACTTCACGTGGTCGGCCAGGTCGCCGAACCAGCCGCCGAAGGGGCCCAGCACGGCCCCGGCGACGAGGGCCCAGGCGAGGATCGTCCAGTCGGCGCCGTCGGGCATCGCGGCGGCGTACTGGTTGACGGGCGTGATGTAGATCCGCGAGACGAGCACCGCGATGCTGGACGCCCCCAGACACGTCGCGGCGATCCGCATCGAGATGCGCCCGATCATGAGCTCCATGGCGAAGACGGCCCCGCCGAGGGGCACCTGGTAGACGGCCGCCAGCCCGGCGCCGGCGGCGGCGGCGATGAGGACGCGCCGGTCGTCCTCGTCGAGGCCGGCCCGCTCGGTGAGCCGGCTGCCGGCGAGAGCGCCGAGCTCCCGCGGCGCGACCTCGCGCCCGACCGGGAGGCCCGCGCCGACGCCGACCATCTGCAGGACGGCGTTCGCGATTGTCGGCCACAGCGGCGGCCGCTTGCCCTTCGCCATGCCCTTCACGCCGACCAGGGGCGCCGCCCGGCCGCGGAGCAGCCACCAGGCGACGGCCAGGGCGATGGCGACGGCGGCGACGCCGACGCTGCCGCGCCAGACGGGGACGCCGTCGGTCAGCACCTGTCCGTGCTCTTCGCCCTTGCCGTAGACGAAATCCTCCACGGTGTGCAGCACCCAGGTGAGGCCCGCGGCGCCCAGCCCGGCGAGGACGCCGGCCGCCGCCACGAGCGCGCCGTAGCGCAGCGCGGACGCCGTGCGCGCGGCCCAGCCGGGGTCGTCATGCCGGACGTTCATCAAAGGGCCTCCCGCGACGGACGAAACGATTCACGATTCCGCGCACGATTGTGCCCTGTTCGTCGGTCCCGGGACGCGGTTGCGCCCGGATCCCCCGGCAGGGGTCCGGGCGCGGCGTCCGTCGGTGGGTCAGAGGACCACGAACACGAGCCAGGTGACGAGCGGGGCGACCACGACCATGGCGAGGCCCCACGCCATCAGGCGGTTGAAGACGCGCTGCTGATCGGGCTCCTCGGAGTTGGCCACGACGAGCGCGCCTCCCGTCGACAGCGGGCTGGAGTCGACCGCCGACGCCGAGATGCACAGGGCGATGGAGAAGCCCAGGAGGGGGAGCGAGCCGTTGGCCATGAGCGGGGCGGCCAGGGGAATCAGAATGCCGAACATCGCGATGGTCGACGCGAACGCCGAGGTCAGCCCGGCGATGAAGAGGAGGAGCAGCGCCACCACGATTGGGATGGACAAGTGCGCGATGGCGTCCGAGCTGGCCGTGATGATGCCGACCGACTCCATGAGCGACACGTACGTGATCACGCCGCCGATGAGCAGTACGACCATCCAGGCGATGTGCTTGACGCCCGCTGCGCCCGCCTTGGGCCACAGCAAGGCCAGTCCGACCGCGGCGATGATGGCCGCGAAACCGATGTCGATGCCGAAGAAGAGCACGGCGACCACGAGGGCACCCAGGGTGGCGAGCGTGACGCCCTGTTGGAGGGTCATCCGGTGGCTGACGGGCGCCTCGGACGACGAGTCGGTGGCCTCGGCCTCGGCCCGCTGACCGCGCAGCTTGAAACCGCCGAAGACCGCCATCGCCAGCACGTTCAGTAGCGCGTTGAACAGGAACGTCGCCAGGAAGACGAGCCCGGCGTCGAGGTCGAGGCCGGACTTGTGCAGCGTGCCGGACACGATCGTGTAGTACACGGCGATCGGGGAGAATCCGCCGGCGTTCGTGCCGTTGAGAATGCTGACGCCGATCAGCAGGGGACTCATTCGGTACTTGTAGGCCAGCGACAGCCCGATCGGAATGAGGATCGCGTTCGTCGCGGGCGTCACCGCGCCCGCGGCCGTGATGAACGCGGCGAGGAAGAAGAACACCCACGGCACCCAGAAGAGCCGGCCTCTGACGGCGGCGACGGCGCCGTTGACGATCTTGTCGACCATGCCGTTCTCGCGGGCGATGCCGAACAGGAACGTGACGCCGATCAGCGTCAGCATCAACGAGGTCGGCCACCCCTCCAGCAGCGCCTTCGGCTTCTGGTGGAAGAGCAGGGTTCCGACGAGGAAGGTGGCGGCCAGCGCGATCGCGCCCATGTTGGTCTTGCGCCACATCGCCAGGCCGAAGACGGCGACGAACACGCCGACGGCCACGAATTGTTCCGGACTCATGAGATCTCGATTCGGTAGTGAAAGGTGGAGGCGAGCCCGCGCGAAATGCGGCGCTCGACGCGCCCGCCGGTGAGGGTGGTGGCCAGCCGCTCGATGACCACGATGGGCTCGCCCGGCTCGCAGCCGAGCAGGTCGGCGTCCTCGGCGGTCGCGCGATCGATGGTGAGGTCCTCCCGCGCCCGGGACACCAAGACGCCGAAGGCGTCCATGTACCAGGGGTAGAGAAGGTGGGGAACCTGCTGCGGGTCGACGTCGGCGACCCCGTCGAACAGCGGCCGGGGGAGCCAGATCCGCTCCCAGACGAGGCGGCGTCCCTCGATCGAGCGCACGCGTTTCATCGTGACGACGGGCGCGTCCGTGTCGAGGAGGAGGGCGGACGCCGTGGCCGCGTCGGCGTCCGCGGTGCGGATCTCCAGCACCTCCCCGGCGGGCAGCCGGGTCGAGACGCCGTCGCCGAAGCGAAAGAACCGCAGCATCGATTCGGCGAAATCCGGTTGACGTACGAACGTGCCGCGCCCTTGACGCCGCTCGATCAGGCCCCGCTCCCGCAGGTTCTCCATGGCTTGCCGCACGGTGCCGAGCGCGACGGAGCAATCGCGGGCGATGCGGCTCTCCGGAGGGAGTGGGTCCCCCGGCTTGAGCCCCCCGTCCTCGATCGCCTGCTCCACCAGCAGCGAGATGCGTTGATGCATGGGGAGGCGGGCGTCCGAGCCGGAGAGGTTGGCGGCCGACAACACTGTCATGGAAGCCATCATGCGCGCTATTCCTCTAGATGTCTAGAGGAATCTGAGGAAGGCTGCGGCGCCGGGTGCGGCGTGGTCTACTCGACGCATGAGGTTCGACGCGCACACCCATCTCTTCGACAGTCGTGTGCCGCTGCGGGGTCGCCGCCGCTATGCCCCCTCGTACGAGGCGTCGCCGACTGCGCTGCTGCGGCACCTGGACGACCACGACATCGCGGGCGCGCTGCTGGTGCAAACCAGCTTCGCCGCCACCCCGGACCCGTTGTTCGCGACCGCCCAGGAATACGAGGGCCGGTTCCGGGTGGTGGTGGCGCCGGCGGACATCGACGAACTCGAGGCGCACTGGGACGAGTGGGTGGCCCGGGGGGCGGTGGGCGTCCGGCTGAACCTGCTGGGGCGCGAACTGCCGCCGCTCGCGTCGCCGCGGTGGCGCGCGGCGGGGGAGCGCATGGCCGAGGCGGGCGTGCATCTCGAGGTGCACGCGGAGGGGGCTCAGTGGGGGGAGCTCAACGAGTCCCTGCTCGATTGGCCCGCTGACTTGGTGATCGACCACCTGGGGCGTCCGCGGGCGGCCGGGGATCTGGGGCCGCTGGCGGGGGCGGAGCGGACGTGGTTCAAGGTGTCGGGGCCGTACCGGTGGCCCGACGAGGGCGCGGCCCGCATGCTGCTGGACGACGTGATCGAACGCACCGGAGGCGAGCGTCTCCTCTGGGGATCGGACTGGCCGCACACCCAGCACGAGTCGGAGGTCGACTACGACGCCATGGTGTGTTTCGCACAGGAGGGGTTGCCGGACGTCGTGGCCCGGGCGGCCGATGCGAACCTGCAGCGACTGCTGGGCGCGCGGGCGTTCCCAGCGGGAGCGGTGGGGTCGACGGAGACGACGGAGTAGCCCCTGGGTCTAGCTGCCGGATGCCTCGACCAGGTCGGCGAGCGCCCCGATCGCCTCGCAGCCGCAGTGGACAGGCTTGCGGAACGGGATGTGGACGTCTCGGGAGCTTCCGGCGGTGTAGAGGCGGAAGGTGAGCCCGTCGGCGTCGGCGCGGAGGGGGCGAAGGAGGTCGTCCGGCGCGAGGTGGTGTCGCGGGGTGACGATCCGGCGCAGCGGCTCGTCGTCGTGGCGGGCCAGGTGTGCGAGCCAGTCCCTCTCCCAGCCGGCGAGCGGGTCGGGGGCGGCGGCGCGGTAGGCGTCGATGGGGACCTCGCAGGCGCGCGGAGCTGCGCCGGGGGCGTCCGAGATCTCAAGGCGCGCCTCCAGCGGGACGTAGGCCACGACGGGCTCGCCCGGTGGGACCTCGAGGTCGTCGCAGAGGTGCTCGCCGAGGGGTTGCTCGAGGAGGGCGAGGCGTCCAGTCATTCGGACGCCGCCGCGCACGCGGTGGGGCTGGGGGACGTGGGCGACGTCGGCGGCCCACAGCGGGAGCGGCGGGGAGGGGTGGCCCCGCAGGACCTGGGCCATCCACGGGCCGGCGACGCTGAGGGCGGGCAGGAGGAGCCCGCCGTCCTGCGTCATGATGTAGCGGCCCAGCAGGCGGCGGCGGTCGGGCGGGCCGATCTCGCAATGGCTGCTCGCGACGAGAATGCTGCGGACGCGGCGGGCGTCCGGGTGGTCGAGGCTGTGGCTGGGCTGGAGGTGGGCTCGACAGGGACTCACGATGGTGAGGTTAGCCTAACCTAACTTTGATGGCGAGTGAGGCGAGGGGGTGGAGCGTCCCCTCGGACGCCTCTCGCTGGGGCCACCCCGCAGACGTCGCCC
>CALMAD010000280.1 GCA_937859105.1 uncultured Propionibacteriaceae bacterium | reverse complement strand
GTCTAGCCGGTGAACGTTTGGGTGGCCGGGTGGTAGCACCCGGGGAGCCACGGCATGTGCTTGCAGATGTCCCACCAGTCCATCGGCGGGGTGAAGGAGCCCAGCACGATGAGCGCCATCGTGGCGGCGGCGACCTTGCGGATCATGAAGCCCTCCTCGTGGTGCGGGGTAGTCGGGTGGGCCGTGCGGCCGGTCACGTCGGCGACGGGGCGCCGGGAGCGACGGCGGTGGTGACGGTCGGCGGACCCGCGTGGGACCCGCCGACCGCACATCTTCAGTTCGTGGTCGCGCCGAAGTACCGGTGGCACGGCGGCAACCACGGCAAAATGTCGCAGAGATCCCGCTGCGCGACGGCGGGGACCACTCCACCGACGGCGCCGATGATGGCGACGACGGTGACGATCGCGAGCTTCGCGCGGAACGTCTGCTGCCTCCTGACCGGGGTGGTTCTGGCGAGGAACAGCCTGGCAGGGGACGGGCGTCCCGACGACCCCGCCGGGCCGGTTCCGAACTTTCAGACACAATGTTTGTCCTTTTGGTCAATTCTCGGCGCATGATCCAGTCGGAGCGCGAATCCGGCCGCTCAACGTCGGGACACCGTGGCAGGCTGCTGCTATGAAGAGGGGGTTGCTGCACCTGCGGACGTTGACGCGCGAGACGCTGCTGGTCGCGCTGGTCGGCCTCATCGCGGTCGCGACGGTCGTGGCCACCCTCGCCTACGCGGAGCCGCTGGGCGGGCTCGCCCTCGACTTGGCGGTGCTGGCGTCCGTGATCGTCGGGGTGAAGCACACGCGGGTCGGGCAGGTCCTCACCCTCGTCACGCTCGCGGCCCTGGTGGTCGCCCCGCTCGGCTGGGGCGGTATGGCGCAGTTCGCCTCCGTGCTGCCCGTCCTCGGCGAGGACGCCGACCTGCGGCGTCCGTCGTGGATTGCCTACTCGGCGATCCTCGTCGGCCTGCTGACGTGGGACGGGTATCGCAAGGCCGGCCCGGGGGCGATCGTCCCATCGATCACGTTCTGGTCGGTGCTGCTGGCGATCACGTGGCTGGTGTCGTATGCGATGCGGGCCAGCACGCTGCTGCACGAGGCCGAGCGCGAGCGGGCGCTGACCGCGCAGCGGCAGGCGTTGGCCCGCGATCTGCACGACACCGTCGCGCATTCGCTGTCGCTCATGGTGATGCGGTGCGAGCGGGCGCTGATCCACGGCGGCGCCACCGACGACGACCTCGAGTTCGTCATCGAGACGGGCCACCAGTCCATCGCCGAGCTGCGGGGCATGCTGCGGCTGCTGCGGACGGCGTCCAGCGGCACCGACGCGCGCGAGACCGGCTGGAAGCTCGAGCCGCTCGACCAAGTGCTGGCCGGCTGCTGCGCCGACCTGCGGGCGCGCGGGTTCACCGTCTCGCTGAGCCAGGAGGGCGAGCTCGACGGGCTGCCGCAGAGCGTGGCCGACTCGCTCGGCAAGATCGCGCGCGAGGCGACCGCGAACATCGTGAAGCACGGCGATCTGCGCGGGCCGTGCACGGTGATGGTGTCGGTGGACGCCCGCGAGGCGGAGCTGGTCTTCATGAACGAGCCGCACCCGCTTCCGACGATGTCGAGCAAGGAGCCCCTGGGGCTGCGCGGCATCCAGGAGCGGGCGGAGGCGCTCGGGGGCACGGCGTCCGCGGGCATGGGCTCGACCCGCTGGATCACGCGGGTCGCCGTGCCGCTCGCCGCAGGTCAGCGCAGCGCGCCGGCGAGGGAGTCGCTGTGACCGGGGCGGCCGAGCGCATCCGGGTGCTGCTGGTCGACGACGACGCGATGGTGCTCCAGGCGCTCGCCGACTACTTGTCGGTGGGCGACGACCTGGAGTGCATCGGCACCTGCGAGAACGGCCGGGAGGCGTGCGACCTCCTCGAAACGCGGGACGCCGACGTGGTGGTCATGGACGTGCAGATGCCCGTGCTCGACGGCGTCGCCGCCACGAGGGCCATCAAGGCCGACCACCCCGAGACCCAGGTGCTCATGCTCACGTCGTTCGACGAGGACGCCGCCGTGCAGGCCGCCCTGCGCGCCGGCGCGGTCGGGTTCCTGCTCAAGAGCACCCGGCCGGCGGCGCTCCGCGAGGCCGTCCGCGCCGCGCACCGCGGGCTGCGCGTCCTCTCGGGGGCGCCGCTGTCGCGGTGGGTCGAGCAGACCAGGGGCGACGCGGCCAGCCCGGCCCTCGCCCTGGAGCCCCGCGAGCGGGAGGTGCTCGACGCGCTGTGCCAGGGTGACTCCAACGCCGACATCGCCGCCCGGCTGCACCTGTCGGAGTCGAGCGTGAAGGCGTCCGTGCACGAACTGATGCGCCGGCTCGGCGCGTCGAGCCGGCTGCAGATCGTCGTCCGGGCGCACGCGCTGGGGCTCGACTGACGGCGCGCGCTGGGCGAGCGCGGCTTACCCCAGGACGCCGGCGTCCAGCAGCAGGGTGAGCGCCCCCTCGGAGGGGTTCAGGCGCATGATGAGCACCGCGCGGTCGGCTGTCCCGCCCATTTCGGCGTAGACGTACCGGACGCTGACGCCGGCGTCCGAGAAGACCTGGACGATCTCGGCCAGCCCGCCCGGACGATTGGGCACCTCCACCACCAGCACGTCCACGACCATCGTGACGACGCCGAGCTCGTCGAGGGCGGCGACGGCGGCGTCCGGGTCGCTCACCATCGTCCGCAGGATGCCGAAGCGCTCGGTCTCCGCCACCGACATGGTGTGCAGGTTGACGCCGGCGTCCGCGAGCCGGTGCAGCACCTCGGCGAGGATGCCGGGCTCGTTCTCCAGGAACACCGACACCTGCCGCGCCTCGGCCGCCCGGACGCCCGCCGCCAGCAGTGACTCAGACAGGGGTGGTGACCTCCCGCCGGTCGATGATCCGCTTCGCCTTGCCCTCGCTGCGCTCGATCGACTTGGGGTTGACGAGCACGCACGTCGCCTGGATGCCGAGCTGACCCTTCAGCTCCGCCTCGATGCGGCGCTCCAACGCCATGACGTCGCCGACGTCGTCGCTGAACATCGCGGCGTCCATCTCGACGCGCACCTCCAGCGAATCCATCGCGCGCTCCCGGTCGACGACGAGCTGGTACTGCCCGACGACGCCGCGGGTGCGCAGCAGCACCTCCTCGACCTGGCTGGGGAAGATGTTGACGCCGCGGATGATCAGCATGTCGTGCGCGCGGCCCATGAGCCGGTGGATGCGCCGCGACGTCCGGCCGCAGGGGCACGGCTCGGTCATGAGGTAGGTGACGTCGCGGGTGCGGTAGCGCAGCACCGGCGTCCCCTCCCTGGTCAGCGCGGTGAGCACGAGCTCGCCCTTCTCGCCGTCGGGCAGCGGGACGCCCGTCTCCGGGTCGACGATCTCGGGGTAGAAGTGGTCCTCGTAGAGGTGCAGGCCGTCCTGCTCGGCGCACTCCGAGCCGACGCCGGGGCCGATCAGCTCGGCGAGGCCGTAGATGTCGTACGCGCGGATGCCCCAGGCGTCCTCGATCTGAGTGCGCATGGCGTCCGACCACGGCTCGGCGCCGAAGAACCCGCACTTGATCTTGAAGTCGGACGCCGTGAAGCCGTGCTCGCGGGCGTACTCGGCCAGGTAGAGGGCGTACGACGGGGTGCAGCACAGGGCGGTCGTCCCGAAGTCGGCCATGGTCTGCAGCTGCCGGTGCGTGTTGCCCGACGAGATCGGGATCACCATGGCGCCCAGCCCCTCCGCGCCGTAGTGGGCGCCGAAACCGCCGGCGAACAGCCCGTAGCCGTACGCCACCTGGACGATGTCGTCGGCGCCCACGCCGCCCATGTCGAGCGTCCGGGCCATGACCTCCCCCCAGACACTCAGGTCGCCGCGCGTGTAGGCGTCCACGACCGGCTTGCCCGTCGTGCCGGACGACATGTGCGTCTCGACGATCTCGCCCCGGTCGACCGCCAGCAGCCCCCACGGGAACGTCTCGCGCAGGTCGCCCTTGCTCGTGAACGGCAGCCGCGCGATGTCGGCGAGCGTCCGGAGGTCGTCGGGCGTGACGTTGCAGTCCTCCATCCGCGCCCGGTAGAACGGCACGCGCTCGAACAGCCGGCGCGCCTGCGCGCGCAGGCGGTCGAGCTGCATGGCCCGCAGGCGGTCTGTCGGCAGGGTCTGGGCCTCGCGACTACGCATGGGACGCCTCCGGCATTCGCTCGGCGAGGGTGCGGCCGAGCGCGAAGCCGGCCTTGTTCATCTCGAGGGTGCCGTCGGGCACGAGGCCCTCCATCGCCGGGGCGAAGACGTCCGGCGGCAGCGGCAGGAAGACGGACGCCGCCCCCAGCAGCACCGTGCCGCGACCTTCGGGCTCACGCGGGCGGGCCGCAGGGTCTTGGAGTCGAAGCTCACCACCCGGGCGAACCGCGCCGCGACCTCGCTGTCGATGCCGTCAGGGTAGGCGTCCACCCGGTCGGCACGATGTCTTTGGCGACGTAGGCGGCGACGGTGTCCGGCTTGGCCCAGGGCGCCCAGCGGAGCAGCTCCATGCGTTCCATGCCGAGCAACACGTCGGCCGACCCCTTCGGGATCACCGGCGAATGCACGACGTCGCCGAACAGGACGTGCGCGAACACCGGCCCGCCCCGCTGGCTCATGCCGTGGATCTCGGACTTCTTCGCGTCCCGACCGGCCAGCATCGCCGCCGTGGTCAGGATGTCGGACGCCAGCACGACCCCCTGCCCGCCGACGCCGACCAGCAGCACGTTGAACGGCTCACTCATCGCGCGCCCCCGACCCGACGGCGGCCAGCTCGCGCTCGCGCCAGGCGCGCTTCTCGTCGTACTTGCCGATCTTGCGCAGCTCCTTGGCCTTGATGCACAGCCCGACGACCGCGAGCAGCCGGACGCCGTCGCGGTCGGCCAGGTCGTCGATCGCCGCCCCGATCGCGGCCGCGTCGTTGCCGTCGACGACCGCCACGTTCTCCGCGGGGATGCCGACCGCCTGCGCGAGCAGCGGGTAGGAGAGGACGCCGGAGTTCTCCCGCCCGATCCGCTCGCCCGACAGCGGGTTGGGCTGCGTGCCGGTCATGGCCGTCGTGCCGTTGTCGAGGACGATGAAGAGGCCGTCGGCGCGGTTCCAGACCGCGTTCAGCAGGCCCGTCAGGCCGGAGTGGGCGAACGTGGAGTCGCCGATGACCGCCGCGATCTTGGGGCGTTCGCCCTGGTGGGAGCGGTACACGGCGTCCATGCCCTGGGCCATCGTGAGGGACGCGCCCATGTCGACCATGGCGTCCATCACGTGATAGGGCGGCAGGACGCCGAGCGTGTAGCACCCGATGTCGCCCGACACGAGCATGCCCTTGGCTTTGAGGGCGTCGAACACCGTGCCGTGCGGGCAGCCGGGGCACAGGCCCGGCGGTCGCGGGGGCACGGGGAGGGCGGTCGCCGCGCCGGCCTCGTCGGGCAGGGCAAGCGAAGCGCGCAGCACCTCGGGGGAGAACTCGCCGATGGCCGGGAAGACGTCCTTGCCGTGGACGTCGAGCCCCCACGAGCGCACCTGCGTCTCGATGACCGGGTCGAGCTCCTCGACGACGTAGGTGACGTCGTGGTTCGCGACGAACTCGCTGATGAGCGTCCGGGGGAGCGGATGGACGATGCCGAGCTTCAGCACGTCGGCGTCCGGGAGCACCTCTTTGACGTAGGTGTACGGAACGCCCGACGTGATGACCCCGACGCGCGCCGGCTCCGGGCCGGCGTGCTCGACGCGGTTGGCCGGGTGGGTCTCGACGGCCGCGGCGAGGGCGTCCATGCGGCGCTCGACCGCGACGCGCCGCCGGCGCGCGTGGGCGGGGATCATGACGTACTTCGTCGCGTCGCGGGCGAAGCCGACGGGGTGCTTGGCGGGCGCGGCCGCGTCGTCGGCGTCCACGATGCCCTTGCTGTGGGAGAGGCGCGTCGTCGTCCGGAGGAAGACGGGGGTGTCGAAGGTCTCCGACAGCTCGAACGCCGCGCGGGTGAACGCGCGGGCCTCCGCGGAGTCGGACGGCTCGAACATCGGCAGCTTCGCCGCGACGGCGTAGTGGCGGTTGTCCTGCTCGTTCTGCGACGAGTGCATCGACGGGTCGTCGGCCGTCACGACGACCAGCCCGGCGTTCACGCCGGTCTAGGACGCCGTGAACAGCGGGTCCGCCGCGACGTTCACGCCGACGTGCTTCATGGTGACGAGCGCGCCCCCCGGCGTATCAGGCGCCGAGGCCCACCTCGAGGGCGACCTTTTCGTTCACGCTCCACTCGGTGTAGACGCCCTCGTAGGGGTGGAGCGCCTCGATGATCTCGGTCGACGGGGTGCCCGGGTAGCCGCAGCCCACCGCGCAGCCCGCCTCGAACGCCCCGAGAGCGATCGCCTCGTTGCCGCTCAACAGTCGTTTGGTCATGCGTCATCGCTTCGCCTCATTGCGGCCTGGACGCTACTCCCGGCGGACCGGTGTCGCACGGACGCCCACGGAGTGGTCCGGGTGGGAGGATGTGCAGCCGGGCGTCAGGAGGCGTCGCGCGGGAGGCGCGACGAGCGGGACGCGCGGGACGAGCGGGACGCGATGAGCGTCACCACGGCGCCCAGGACGCCGAGCACGACGAGCGGGACGAACGAGGCGGTGCGGTAGAAGTCCCAGACGTCGGGGTCGCCGTTGGAGACGGCCCAGAAGGCGACGTACGGGCCGAGGGCGACGAGTACGGCGACCGTGGCGACCAGGGGCGTCCGGGGCGCGCGGGCGCGGGCCGGGGTGCCGCCCGGCGAGCCGGCGGGTTCGCGCTGCCGCAGGAACACCAGCAGTGTCACGTCGATCGCGACGCCGAGGGCGAACGCCAACAGGGGCAGCAGGTCGAGAATTCTGGGCATGGTCGTCTCCTGGGGTCGGGCCCAGGCTAGCTCGCGTAGGAGGCGGCCGGCGGCGTCCTCAGCGGGGGTCGTCCGTCGATCAGCAAGGGTTCCTGGGACGCAGTCCGCCGGAGCCGGAAAGCAAGAGCGCGCGGGTCGTCCGCCCGCTCGTGATCAAT
>CALMAD010000279.1 GCA_937859105.1 uncultured Propionibacteriaceae bacterium | reverse complement strand
GGCCGGAGAGCCTGACAAGCGGGGCGGGTCCGAGAGGGCCCGCCCCGCTTCGCGCGCGTTCGGCGTCCTGGGAAAGAATGGGCGCATGACCCACGCATGGTTCGACCTGTCCGCCGGCGTGGCCGGCGACATGCTGCTCGGGGCGCTGCTGGACGCCGGCGCACCCCTGGACGCCGTCGGTGCGGCCGTGCGGGCGGTGCTGGGGGACGCGGTGGCGCTGGAGGCGTCCGAGGTGCTGCGCTGCGGGCAGCGGGCGACGAAGGTCGGCGTCCGGGTGCTGGTGGACGACCCGCCGCACCGGCGGTGGGCGTCCCTGCGTCAGGAGTTGGGAGGCGCGGCGCTGCCCGCGGAGACGCGCGAGCGCGCGCTCGCGGCGTTCGGGCGGCTGGCCGAGGCGGAGAGCCGGGTGCACGGGGTGCCCGCGGGCGAGGTGCACTTCCACGAGGTCGGGGCGCTGGATTCGATCGCCGACGTCGTCGGATGCTGCGAGGCGCTGCGGCTGCTGGGGGTGACGTCGGTGGCGGCGGGGCCGATCGCCGTGGGGGACGGGCGGGTGCGCGTCGCGCACGGCGACGTCGCGGTGCCCGTGCCCGCGGTCGCCGAGCTGATGCGCGGGTGGGTCGTCCGCGGGGTGCCGGGCGGCGGGAGGACGGGCGGGCACGCGCACGGGCACGCGGAGGGCGAACGGGACGCCGGCGGGACCGATCATGCGCACGGCCGGGAGCACGCGCACGGCCCGGGGCACGCGGGGGCGTCCGGGCATGGTGCGGCGCACGACCGTCCGGCGCCGGTGACCACACCGGGGGCAGTGGGCGAGCTCGCGACGCCCACCGGCGTCGCGCTGGTGCGGGCGTGGGCCGACCGGTGCGAGCCGCTGCCCGAACTGGCCGTCGGCGCGGTCGGCGTGGGCGCCGGCGGGAAGGACTTCGCGGGGCACCCGAACGTCGTCCGGGTGGTCGTGGGCGAGCGTCCGGACGCCTCCGCGGGAGCGTCCGCCGGGGCTGCCCGACATGCATCGCCGGGGGTCGCCGGGTGGCCCGCCGGGGCCCCCGACGGGCGCGCGGATGCGTCCGAGCTGGGCGAACTGCGAGCGAACGTCGACGACCTCGATCCGCGCGTGTGGCCTGGCGTCTTGGACGCCTGCCTGGCGGCGGGCGCGGTCGACGCATGGCTCGCGCCGATCGTGATGAAGAAGGGACGCCCCGCGTTCACGGTGCACGCGCTGGCGCGTCCGGACGCCGCGGACGCCGTCGCCGACGTGCTGCTCACGCACACGACGACGCTGGGCGTCCGGGAGGTGGGGGTGCGACGCCGCACGCTGGAGCGCGCGTTCGTCACCGTGGAGATCGACGGGGTGCCGCTCACGGTGAAGGTGGGCGGACGCGCCGGGGCCGTCGTGCACGCCGCCGCCGAGTTCGACTCCCTCGCCGAGGTGGCCGCGCGACTAGGGCGTCCGGAGGCCGAGGTCGCCCAGCGAGCCGCCGCGGCCATCGTCGCGGCGGGCTGGGTGGCCGGGGCTAGGATGCCCGCGTGACGACCCCCCACGGCGACCCCTTCGGCGCGCTGCCGCCGGACGCCGCGGCCGACGCCCGCGCGGTCGCCGCTGAGTTGGCGGCGGCCCTGGGCCCCGCCGGACGCCTCGGCGTCGCGTTCTCGGGCGGGGTGGACTCGGCGGCGTTGCTGGCCGTCGCGGCGCGGGCGCTGGGCCGCGACAGGGTCGTCGCGCTGCTCGGCGTGTCGCCGTCGCTGGCGTCCGACGAGCGGGCGATCGCGCACCGCGTCGCCGCGGAGGCGGGCGCGTCCCTGGTGGAGGTGGAGACGCGCGAGGGCGAGGTGCCCGCGTACCGCGCCAACGACGCCGACCGCTGCTACCACTGCAAGAACGAGCTCTTCACGCGGATCTCCGGCGAGGCCGTCGCCGAGCAGGCGCTCGACGCGGTCGCCTACGGCGAGAACGCCGACGACGCGGTGGCGCCCGACCGGCCGGGCGCGCGGGCGGCGTCCGAGCATCGGGTGCTGCGGCCGCTGGCGGCCGCGGGGCTGGGGAAGGGACGCGTCCGGGCGCTGGCCAGGGCCTTCGGCCTGTCGGTGGCCGACAAGCCGGCGGCGCCCTGCCTGGCATCGCGCATCCCGCACGGGCAGGAGGTGACGCCGGCCAAGCTGCGCCAGATCGAGGACGCCGAGCGCGCGCTGCGGGTGTTGGGGTTCAGCGACTGCCGCGTCCGGCATCACGGCAGCGTCGCGCGGCTGGAAGTGCCGGCCGGCGAGCTGGGGCGGTTCGGCGACGAGGCGGTGCGGGCGGAGGCGCTGCGGGCGATCCGGGCGGCGGGGTTCAGCTACGTCGCGGTCGACCTGGCCGGGCTGCAGTCGGGGGCGTTCACGCTGCAGGTGATGGGGCGGGCGTCCGGGGGGACGGGCGGGCGTCCGGAGGCCGGGCGCCGTGGCTGACGACGACATCGCCGACCTCGATCTCGACCGCGGACGCCGGCGCGGCGGCTTTCCCGAGGCGGTGTACTGCGAAGGGAAGTCGGTCGCGCAACTCGCGGAGATCGCGGCGCGGGTGGGGCGGCGTCCGGACGTGGTCACGATCTTCACGCGCGCCGACGACGCGCGGGCGGCGGCCGTGCTGCGCGTGCTGCCGGACGCCTTCCACGACCCGCTCGCGCGGCTGCTGGTGTGGCCGCCGGGGCGTCCGGAGCCGACGGGGGAGTCGGTGGTCGTCGCGTGCGCCGGGACATCCGACCTGCCGGTCGCGCGGGAGGCGCTGCTCACCGCACGGCACCTGGGGCGTCCGGCGGAGCTGGTGGTCGACGTCGGCATCGCCGGGCTGCATCGCACCTTGTCGAAGCTGGAGATCTTTCGGGAGGCGTCCGCGATCGTCGTGGTGGCCGGCATGGACGGGGCCCTGCCCGGACTGATCGCGGGTCTCGTGGCGGCTCCGGTGATCGCGGTGCCGACATCGGTGGGGTACGGGGCGTCGTTCGGAGGCGTCGCGCCGCTGCTGACCATGCTGAACGCCTGCGCGCCCGGGGTGGCGGTGGTGAACATCGACAACGGCTACGGCGCCGGACATCTCGCGGCTCAGATCGCGGCCCCTCGCTAGTGGGCGTTTCTACCTGACACTCTCCACAGTCTGGTGTGGAGAATGCCACACGGGGTCGACGGCGCAGGGGGTCACGACCAACGGAAGCGGCGGGCGTCCGGCATTCATGCGGACGATGTGCTCCAACTGCGCCACGAACGCACCCGGCCCCTCGACCAGCGTGGTCGGCGTGACGCCGACCACCACCACTCCGAACTCGCGCAGGCGGTTGTCCTTCTCGACGGTCGCCGCCCACAGATCCCGTCCGTCGGCGGCGAAGCCCTCGTGAAACTGCCGGGAGTGCACCTGCACCGCGACCCCCGCATCGTCGAAGTAGGCGTCCGGACGGCCGACGAAGCGACCGTCGAGCGTAGCCAACCTAGGATTCGTCAGCATGGCGGGGAGGGTCTCGCTCGACGCGACCAGTTCCGCCAGCCGCTTCTCCGGCACCGACCACGCGCCGGCCCGGAAGGCGCGCACGGCGTCCCCGATCGCGAGGATGCGCTGGTGATTCGACGAGATGAGCTCGCGCTCGACCGCGTCGGGAGCCGTCAGCCCTCGTTGGAGGGCGCTGATGGTGAGGGCCTGCAGGCTCGACCGCGGGTATTCGGTGTAGAGCCCGAGGTCCGCCAGGGCCCGCGCCACCCCGACGGTCGGGACGCCCTCGATCGGCTCGGCCACCCACGCGGTGCGCGTGCGGGCCAGCGTCACGCCGCGGAAGGAGCGGCGGCGTCCGGCGGCGCGGGTGAGAAAGCGGATGAAGTCAGGTGGGCCCGGCAACGGGACGCCGCGGGCGCGCAGCGCCATCGCGCCGGTCAGCGCCGTGCCCGGGCCTGCCCACAGGTGTGCGGCCACGAGCAGTTGTTGGTCGGTCAGGGTCCCACGGTGTTCGCAGTAGACCCTCGGAAACAGGCGCACGCCCCGGTGGGCGGCGAAGTGCTCGATCATGCGGTCGCTCCACCCCGCGTCGTGCAGTTCCCGCGTGGTCGCGAGGCCAGGGTGTTGGGGCGAGAGCGGGAAGGGTTTCACGGCGGCTCCTTCGAGATGCGGTTCTACCCACCACGATGGGAGCGCGCGGGCGTTTCGTGTCACCGACGTTGAAACTGTGGATAACCCTGTCCCGGCCGCGCGACCGGGCGTCCGGGGTGTGTGACGTTCTCCACCGCCCGCGGTGGAGAACGTCAGGTAGAAACGCCCACGGGTCAGCGGTCGAGGTACGCCAACGTCCGCAGGCCGCGCTCGAGGTGCCAGGAGACGAAGGCGGCGATGAGCCCGGACGCCTGCCTCCGGACGACGTCCGTCGCCTCCCTCGTCGCCGGCCAGTCGCCGCTGATCAGGGCGCACAGGTAGTCCAGGGTTCCGGGGGCGAGCAGCGCAGATC
>CALMAD010000278.1 GCA_937859105.1 uncultured Propionibacteriaceae bacterium | reverse complement strand
GTGGCGTCCTGGCGCGAGGCCTACCGGGCGTTCGGGGCGAAGCCCCAGCGCACGCGCCACAGCCTGGAGGCCCTCCTCCGTCGCGCGGACGCCGGCCTCCCGCGCGTCAACCGGCTCACCGACGCCTACAACGCGATCTCGGTGCTGCACCGCATCCCGCTCGGCGGCGAAGACCTCGACCGCTACTCCGGCCCGCCGCACCTCGCCCGGGCCACCGGCGACGAGCCGTTCGAGACGATGGCCGGCGGCGAGTCGGCGGTCGAGCACCCCGAGCCGGGCGAGGTCGTCTGGCGCGACGACGCCGGCGTCACCTGCCGCCGCTGGAATTGGCGCCAGACCCGCCGCACCGCCCTCACCGACGGCACGACGAGGGCCCTGTTCATCCTCGACACGCTCGATCCGGTCACCACGGACGCCGTCGGCGCGGCCGCCGACGAGCTCGTCGAGCACCTCGGACGCCTCGGCGACCTCACGGTCGCGCGGCGGCTCGTCGGCGGGGCCTGAACGGGCGCCGACCGGGCCGCACCCTTCGTCAGCGGCGCTTCGAGCGCGGCTTCATGATGTCGGACGCCGGCCGTCCGGCCTGCAGGAGGCGTCCCATCTCGCGCAGCGCCGGCGTCGCGTGGGTGTAGAAGCGGTAGTACCCCGCGCACAGGTAGTTCAGCCCGGGCTCGCCGTCGGACGTCGTCGTGAAGCGGTCCTTCGGGCAGCCGCCGTGGCACGCCCACCGCACCGGGCACTCGCGGCACTGGCGGGGGAGCGCGGTCCGCTTCGACGTGCCGAACTCCCGCTGCTGCGCCGAGCCGAGCATGCGCGCGAACGAGTCGGACGCCACGTTGCCGAGCCGGTAGTGGGGCTCGACGTAGTGGTCGCAGGAGTAGACGTCGCCGTTGTGCTCCATCGCGAGGGCGTCCCCGCACTCGGGCGCGTGGACGCACAGCGAGTAGCGTCCGAACAGGGCGCCGAGGGCGACGTCGACGTCCTGCACGAAGACGCGGCCGACGTCCCGGTCGAGCCACTCGTCGAAGATCGCGACGAGGAAGCGGCCGTAGGCGTCGGGGTCGACCGTCCGCGACGTGATGCCGTCGCCGCGCTGCCGGTAGAGCACGAAGGTGCCGGAGGCGTCCCGCCAGCCGGACTCGGCCGCCTCCTCCTCGCCCGGCGCGACCCGCTCGACGATCGGGATGAACTGGACGAACTCCGCGCCCAGGTCGTCCCGGAGATGCCGGTAGACCTCAAGCGGGCGCTCCGCGTTCACCGCGTTCACCGTGCAGAGGACATTCACGTCGACGCCGTGGTCCTGCAGCGTCCGCCAGCCGCGGACGACCTGCTCGTGGGTGCCGCGTCCGGCCTTGTTGACGCGGTAACGATCGTGGAGTTCGGCCGGGCCGTCGATGCTGACGCCCACGAGGAACCGCTCCCGCGCCAGGAACTCCGCCCACGCATCGTCGATCAGCGTCGCGTTCGTCTGGATCGCGTGCCGGACGCGCTGCCGCGGCCGCTTGAGCTCGCGGGCGACGGCCACGGCCTCCCGGAAGAAGTCCAGGCCGCGCAGGGTGGGCTCGCCGCCCTGCCAACTCACGGTGACGTCGCCGTCCGGCTGGGAGTTGAGGTAGTTGGCGAGGTAGGCGCGCAGCGTCTGCGACGACATCCGCTGGCCCTGCCCCTCCCAGAGGGCCTCCTTCGACAGGAAGAAGCAGTACTCGCAGTCGAGGTTGCAGGCCGCGCCGGTGGGCTTGGCCATCAGCGAGAACGGCGTCCGGGTCTGCGAGCGCATGGGGCGACTGTACGGGGGTTGCCGACGAGGCGTCCGCACGGCCACGGATCGGATCCCTCGCGGTCGCTCTCGTGGTCGCTCTCGGGGCGAACTCGGCGCGAACTCGGGGACGAACGGACCCTGACGAGGGAGGATGGGCGCCATGAATCCGCTGAGTGCCGCCCGCCGGGCCCTGGACGCCTACCGCCGCTCCGGCGCCGACCTGCCGTTCGGCGCGCCCGTCGACGACCACGGGACGGCCATGGAGGGGTACTACTGGCGCTTCACGGACGCCGCGTCCGGGCGGTCGGTGATCGCGCTGATCGGCGTCCAGCGGCCGGAGTCCGGGGGAGCGTGGGCGCTGGTGGGCGTCGGCGCCGAGCCCGGCCGGCGCTGGACGCACGCGATCCTGCGGCACGCCGCGGCCCGCCCCCGCGGGCCCGGAGCGTGGGCGTCCGGGGCGGAGGGGACGTTCCACGGGGACGACCGGCACGTCCGAGCCGAGCTGCCCGGCGTCCGGCTGGACGTGACGCTGGACGAGTTGCGTCCGTACCCGCCCGGCCCGTTCGGAGGGTCATCGGTCTTTCAGTGCGTCCCGGCACTGAACCAGTACTGGCACCCGTGGCTGCTCGGCGGGCGGGCGTCCGGGGTGGTGGAGGCCGCGGGCGAACGATGGCGGCTCGACGGGGCCGAGGTGTACGCGGAGAAGAACTGGGGCGCCGGCGGCTTCCCGGACGCCTGGTGGTGGGGGCAGGCGCAGGGCTTCGGCCAGGACGCCTGCGTCGCGTTCGCCGGCGGGCAGATCCACACCGGACCACCCCGGCTGGGGCTGCGGACCGAGGTGACCGCCGTGGTCGTGCGGTTACCCGGCGGCCGGGTCGTCCGGTGGGGCAATCCCGGCACCTCGCCCGTCAAGGCGGCGGTGGGGGCCGACGAGGAAGAACGCCACGGGTCGTGGACGCTGCGGGGCCGCGCGCCGGCGTCCGGATGGGCGGTCGAGATCGACGCGGACGCCCCCGTCGCGGACGTCCCTCACGACAGCCCCGGACGACCGCGGCCAGCAGGACGCCGAAGGCCCCGGTCCGAAACGGACCGGGGCCAGTGGGGCAGGGCGCTACTTCTGCATGATGTGGATGGCGAAGCCCCCGAACTCGCCGTCGAGGTAGATGTTCTGCATCCGGCCGTCGGGGAAGTGGGCGAGGGTGTCGGTGTTGAAGGTGAAGCCCTTCTCCTTGAGTTCCTCGACCGCCGACGGAAGATCATCGGTCTTCATGCCGATGTGCCCGTTGGTCCCCAGGTACTGGGTGCGGACGCACTCGAAGTAGGAGCCGGCGAACTCCGACTTCTGCCCGGCGCGGGTCTCGAGGTTGAACATCATGGCCAGCAGTTGAGCGAGTTCTGCGGCCTTCTCGGCGTTGTCGTTGTTGATGCCCACGTGGGCCAGCTCAAAGGTGTTGCTCATGTCAGGTCTGTCGATTCTGTGCGAGGGGGATCACATCGGGAACAGCAGCAGGGCACCGGCCGACAGCGCGGCGAGGCGGATGAAGTACATCGGGACGGTGAACTTCCAGAACTGCACCAAGGTGTACTTGCCGGCGCCCATGATCATCGCCGGCATGCCGTCGATGGGGAGGAAGTGGCCGTTCCAGCCCGAGATGACGATGGCTGCCGCGGCCGCCGTCGGGTCGAGACCCAGCTGGAGGCAGGTCGCGATGGCCAGCGGAGCGAACACGTAGACCGTGCCGATGGTCGATCCGGTCAGCGTGGCCAGCAGGCTGGTCAGGATGCAGAAGACGAAGACCAGCAGGAACGGGCTGACGTTCGTCCCGAGCATGCCGGCGACGGTCTCGCCGACGAGCTTGGTCAGGCCGGTGGCGCCCAGGGCGTCCGCGATGCCGATGACGCCGGCGGACATGAGGATGATCGGCTGGCTGATCGCATCGCGGATCTCGGTGAAGTCCAAAACGTTGGTCACCAGGAGGATTGCCACCGACAGGCCGGTGATGGCGTAGCCGGGGTCGCCGATGTAGCTGTACATGATCATGCCGACGACGGCCAGCGCGAAGCTGAAGTACGTGGCGTACTCCTGGCGCTTGGTGATCGTGGGGGTGGCCACCGCCGTGGCGACACCGGTGGTGTCCGCGGCGTCCACACCGGCACCGTTGGCGGGCTCGATGGCGACCTTGTCGGTCGAGGTGTCGGCGATCGGGTGGTCGGGCAGGATCTTGTAGGCCACCAGGCACCAGGCCAGGAAGCCGAGGCTCAGGACCAGGTTGACCAGCGAGAACTTGACCAGGTCGACCCGCTCCAGGAAGCCGGTGGCCTGCAGGACGGCCATGACGATGCCGTACTGAAGGGCGACGTTGAACGGCGCGAGCGGGTGGTTCGCGGCGAAGCCGGCCGGCATCAACAGGCGCGAGGGCGGCAGGAGCTTGCTGTAGGGCAAGGTCGACAGCAGGCCGATCACCAGCACGTAGTACGCCGTGGAACCGGTGCCGAAGATGCTGGCACCCAGCATGACGACGAGGATGAGCAGCACGTACGCCTTGAAGCCGCCTTTGCTCGCCATGGAGACGATCAGGTCCTTGAAGCGGGCGATGAGCGTCGTCTTCTGCAGGGCCGCGATCACCGCCATGAAGGCGGCGAGCATGATGATGGTGGAGTTGGCGAAGCCGCCGAACGCGGTCTTGATGTCGACGACGCCGAAGACCACCATCAGCAGGCAGGCGATCAGCGGCGGCACCCCGAAGGGGAGCTGGTCGACCATGATGAGGGCGATCATGAAGACCGTGATCGCCAGCGCGAAGATCATGGGAAGAGTCATGGTTAAGGTCCCTGCTCAGCTCATGCCGTTGGCGCGGTTCTCGTCGAGGACCTTCTTGAGGGCCTCGACGCCCTCGGCGGGCACCTGGTTGAACGGGGCCCGGCACTTGCCGACCTCGTACCCGAGCAGCGAGACGGCCGTCTTCACGATCGTGTTGGGGTTGCCGTACTTGAAGCAGGCGCGGAACGACGCGATGGACTCGTTCGCCGCCTTCGCCTCCTCGATCTTGCCCTCCACGAACAGGTCGTAGATGGACGCCATGACGCGCGGGTAGACGTTGGCGCAGCCCGCGATTCCGCCGGTGCCGCCGGCCAGCAGCGTCCAGATGATCAGCTGGTCGTTGCCCGACAGGATGTCGAACGACCCGACGGCCTTCTTGCGGGCATCGAGGTAACCCAGGATGTTGGCGAAGTTCCCCGAGGAGTCCTTCGCGCCGACGATCGACTCGATCTGGGCCAGCTTGGCCACCGTGGCGGGGGCGATGGCGTTCCCGGCGCGGGCGGGGATGTTGTAGAGCACGATCGGCAGGTCGACGGCGTCCGCGACCGCCTTGTAGTGCGCGTAGAGCTCGTCCTGGCTGGCCGCGGCGAAGCTCGGCGTGATGATCGACAACACGTCGGCGCCGGCGTCCTTGGCCATCGCGCTCTGCTCGATGGTCTCCTTGGTGGAGATCGCGCCGGTGCCGGCGTAGACGGGGACGCGCCCGGCCACCTGGTCGACGACGGTGCGCAGGACGAGTTCCTTCTCGCTCGCGTTGAGGATGTAGCCCTCACCGTTCGTGCCGAACGGGAAGATGCCGTGGACGCCGCCCTCGATCTGGCGGTCGACCTGGCGACGCAGTTCCTCGGTGTTGACCGATTCGTCCTCGTGCATCGGGGTGACGATCGGGGTGACAATTCCTTTGATCTCGACGGAGGTCATCGTTGAACCTTTCTGGTGTGGTGGATGGTGGTGGTCAGGCGGTCTGCTCGGCAGACAGATCAGGGCCGGCAGAGGTGGGCCGTTCGGCCCGGATGCGCGCCAGCACGTCGGCCGGCAGGTGCACGTGTTTGATCGCCTGGCGATGCCAGGTGTAGGCCACGTGGACGCCGCCCTCGGCGTCCCCGATCACCGACGGGTACGACAGCTCACGGTTGAGGTTCTCGCGGCTGTTGTTCGACATGCAGTAGCCGTTGCCGTTCTCGATGTCATACGCGATGGGCCAGCTGCGGCCGTCGTCGTCGGAGAGGGCGAGCGTCATCGGCGCGCGCGGCGCGCCCCAGAACGCGGTGCGCTTGTCGGTGTCGAACGTCGGCTCGGCGAGCACGGGGCCGTCGGTGTCCTTCACGCCCTCGTCGTCGATCTCGTCGTACAGGGACGCCCGCCGGTCGGTCGCGTCCGCCTGGCTCGCGTAGTTCATCACCATCGCGATCTGGCCGTCGCCGAGCGCGCGGGCCTGGATGGAGGAGTTGTTGTTCGGCAGGTCGATCGGACGGCAAGGCGCCCAGGTCTCGCCTCCGTCGGTGGATTCGGTCTCGTAGACGTGGTCGGCCCAGCGCGACCGGAAGCAGGCCCAGAGCGTGCCGTCCGTCCGCGGGACGATGTTCATGTGGACGCAGCCCTCCGAGTTCGGCACCGGCGTCTCGGTCCAGGTCTCACCGGCGTCGTCGGAGTACCAGACGGACGCCGTGTCCTGATTGCCGACCCACTTCTCGCCCGGCAGCGCGATGCAATTGAACGTCGGCAGCAAGATGCGGCCGCTCTCCAGCGCGACGGGCACCTGCCGGACGAACACGCCCTTCGGGGCGTCCTCGCCCAGCAGCGCGGTCGGCTCGTCCCAGGTCTCGCCGCCGTCGTGCGACACCCGCCTGCGGACGATCGAGGAGTCCTGGTTCCCGGCGATCTGCCCGGTGTACAGCAGCCAGACGTCGCCGTTGGGGGCGTTGAACAGGATCGGGTTCTGCTCCGACCGGCTCGAGTCGAAGCTGAGCTGCACGGGGTCGAGCCACTGGTCGGTCCCGGCCCTCAGGCGGGACAGATGCACGGAGATGTCGGACACCCCCTCCTGCGTGCCGCCGAACCAGACGCACGCCAGGTCGCCGTTCGGGAGGAACGCGAGGTTCGCGGCGTGGCACTGCACGGTCGGCGTGGGCATCAGCGCCTCAGTGCCGCCGTCGGGGCGGGGGGTCAGTCGGCCGTCGAAGGTCGTCATGATGTTCTCCTCAATCGTCGTTGGTTGTGGACGGGTGTGGGCCCGACGAGGCAGGGCGACAGAACACTCGTGCACGCCCTGCGCCACGAACTGCGCAGATCGCGCATGGAGTGGGCTCTCAGCGCGGAGGCACCCCCGGGACGCCGCACACCCGGCGAGATACACCGTCATCGGCTGCCTCCGTGCGTCGTAGGGAGAGGTCCTGTGACGAAGAGTCTGGCAGAACATGCGCGAAGTGCGCAAGCTTTCTGCGTGATTCGTGCGGAAATCGCTCAGGCGCACCCTGCGGCGTCCTGGATGCACTACGCCCCGCCCGGGCAACTCCAGGCGGGGCGTGGCAACGTACAAGGGGCGCCGGCTACTCCACGACGTCGGCGGGCTTGCGGAGGAACCAGGCGGCCACGACGGCGGCGGTCCAGACGGCTCCTGCGCCGAGGAAGGCCCAGTGCGACCCGGCGAGCAGGGCGTCGGCCGGGGCGGCCCCCACCGCCGACGCCTGCACCGACCGAGCGGCCAACACCGTGACGAACAGCGCCGTTCCCGCGGCCCCGGCGACCTGCTGGATCGTGCCGACCATGGCCGACCCGTGCGAGTACAGCCGGCCGGGCAGCGCGCCCAGCGAGACCGTGAACAGCGGCGTGAACACGAACGCGAACGCCGTGCTCATCACCGCGTGCACCGCCATGAGCTGCCACCACGGGGTGTCGTGCGTCAGCAGCGACAGGAACGCGAAGCACGCCATCACGACGATGCTCGCCGGGACGACGAGCGTCTTCGGGCCGGTCCGGTCGTAGAGGCGGCCGACCGCGGGGGAGAGCACGCCCATCATGATGCCGCCCGGCAGCATGAGCAGGCCGACCTGCACCGGCTCCATCCCGTAGGCCCGCTGCAGCAGCAGGGGAAGGGTGATGATCGTGCCGAAGAGGGCCATCATCGCGAGCGCCATCATCGCCAGGGCGACGGTGAAGATGGGGTAGCGGAACGTTCGCAGGTCGAGGAGGGCCGCATCCCTCTTCTGCAGGGAGAGCTGCCTCGCGACGAACGCGCCGAGCCCGAGCGTGCCGGCGCCCAGGGCGGCCGGCAGCGCCCACGCCGGGGCGTGGGCGTCCCCGACGAGACTCAACCCGTAGACCAGCCCGCCGAACCCGAGCACGGTGAGCGGCACGGACGCCGCGTCGAGCGGCGTGGAGCGCGTCCGGCCGCCGTGGGCCAGCAGCCTCAGGCCTGCCGCCAGCATGGCCAGGGCGACCGGCAGGACGGCCGCGAAGATGAAGCGCCACGAGCCGAGTTGCAGCAGCAGGCCCGAGAGCGTGGGCCCGACCGCGGGCGCCACCGAGATCACCATCGAGATGTTGCCCATGACCGTCCCGCGGCTGCGGGCGGGGACGAGGTTCATGACGGTCGTCATGAGGAGGGGCATCATGACCGCGGTCCCGGACGCCTGCACGACGCGCCCCGCGAGCAGCACCCCGAAGGTGGGCGCGACCGCGCAGACCAACGTCCCGACGCTGAACAGGGACATGGCCAGGCCGAACGCCGCCCGGCGGGTGATGCGGTCGAGCAGCCATCCGGTCACCGGGATGACGACGGCCATCGTCAGCATGAAGCCGGTCGTGAGCCACTGGGCGGTGCGTTCGGTCACGCGGAGGTCGAGCATGATGCGCGTGAGGGCCACGTTCATCGCCGTCTCGTTCAGGATCACGACGAACGCCGCCACCAGCAGCACCCCGATGATCGAGCGGTTGCCGCGGCTCAGGCGCGACGGGACGTCCCGGGAGACGCCGGGCTCGGTGTCGGTGTCGGTGTCGGTGCGCATGGGGGTTCCTTCGGGACGACGCGGGTGGGACCGGTGCGCGCGGAATGCCGAGGGGAACGCGGACGCACGTCGGGTCCGTGTGGTTGAATGAACAACGATCGGACGCCGTGATGCTACCTCACCGGGCTTCCCGGCCCCGCATGACGGTGGCAACCACGGTCCAACCACGCTCGCGGAGACGGTCGTCCGGACGCGTGTCGCGCACCCCGCGCTGTTGGCGACGCCGGGCACCTCCGCACCCGGCGTCCGCCGGTTTGCGGGGAGGACTATCCTGTCCGGCGCCGCGGGCAGCCGCGTCACCCCACCACCGGGAGGAACACCATCACCGCCATCGCTCTCTCCGAGACCCGCCTGCGTCGCCGCGCGCGGGCCGCCGGCACCGTCGGCAACATGGTCGAGTGGTTCGACTGGTCGGTCTACGGGTTCTTCGCCCCCTACTTCGCGGCGGCGTTCTTCCCGCAGGCCGACGAGACCGCCCGGCTGTTGTCGGCGTTCGCCGTGTTCGCGGTCGGCTTCTTCGTCCGCCCGCTGGGCGGGGCCGTGCTCGGTTCGTACGCCGACCGCCACGGACGCCGCGCCGGCATGACCCTCACCATCCTGCTCATGGCCGTGGCGAGCCTCGTCATGGCTCTCCTGCCGACATGGCACGCCATCGGGGTGGCCGCGCCGCTCCTGCTCGTCCTGGCGCGCTGCGTCCAGGGATTCTCGGCGGGCGGCGAGTTCGGCACCTCGTCGGCCTTCCTCGTCGAGAACGCCGAGCGCGGAGGGCGCGCGCGGGCCGGCTCGTGGCAGCAGGTCTCGGTGGGGGCCGGCACGCTGGCGGCGTCCGCTCTGGCCGCGGCGATGTTCGCGACCATGACGCCCGAAGCCCTCACGAGCTGGGGCTGGCGCGTGGCTTTCGGCCTGGGCGCCGTCTTCGGGCTGGTCGGGCTCTACCTGCGGCGGCGCGTCCCCGAGACGGACGCCTTCTCCGCGACTCGCACATCCGGACGCCTCCAGCGCAGGCCGCTCACGGCCGTCCTCCGGACGCACCCAGCCGCCGCCCCCCGCGTCATCGCCCTCGTCGCCGCCGGCACGGGGCTCGTCCAGTTCTGGTTCGT
>CALMAD010000277.1 GCA_937859105.1 uncultured Propionibacteriaceae bacterium | reverse complement strand
GGCGTCCTGTTCCGTGAGCGGGACCAGACTCCGCATCGCACCTCCCACCTGGCCGGCCACGGGCCGGCGTCGACCGCCGTCGGCGGGAGGCGTCCGTTGGCTCACCGCGCCGCGAATGGGACTATAGACGGGTGAGCACCCGGGCAAAACAGGTTCTGATCGTGGCGGTCGGGGCGGTCGTCGCGCTCGTGATGTGCTTCCTGGGGCTGTGGCAGATGCAGGTGTTCGTCGACAAGGGCGATCGCTCGGTGCAGGCGCGGGCTGAGCAGCCACCGGTGCCGCTGCTCGAGAACATCCGGGCGGACGGCAGCGTCGCCGACATCTACGGCAAAAGGGTCACGGTGTCCGGGCGGTACCTGCCGTCGGAGCAGTTGCTGATACCGGCCGACGACGGCAGCCTGCGCGTGCTGACCGCGTTCGAGGTGGCCGACGGGCGCGTCGTCCCGATCGTGCGCGGCGAGACGACGGACCGCGCCTCGATTCAGGACGCCCCCGCCGGCGAGCGCACGGAGACCGGGCTGTTTCTGCCCGGGGAGGGCGACGCGGACCGCGCCGTCGCGTCCGGCGAGATCGGGTCGGTGCGCATGCCGCTGCTCGCGCAGCGCTGGCCTCAGCGGCTCACGCCCGGCTACGTGACCCTGGACGCCGCCGGTGCGGCCGACCAGGGGCTCACGCAGGGCCGCGTCACGCTCCCCCACGGCGACGGGTCGATCCAGAACGGGGGGTACGCTCTCCAGTGGTGGATCTTCGCGGCGTTCGGGCTCGGCATGTCCCTCAAACTCGCCCAGTCGCTGGGCGCGAAAGAGCGTGCGGCCCGCGAGGAGGCGGCGGCCGACGCGGTGCGGGCGGCGTCCGGCGAGACGCACGACTGAACCCGCGGCCGTCCTCGGCAGCCGCGTACGCCACCGCCCGGCCCGCCCGTGACCCTGTTGAGAGGAAACCATGCCGTTCGACGTCGCCGACATCCCGACGATCCGTAAATCGCTGCTGTTCTACCGGATCATGGCGTGGGTCGTCGGCGTCCTGCTGGTCGTGCTCGTGCTCATCGGGATGCCGCTGAAGTACCTCGCCGGCAACGGGCTCGTCGTGACGATCACCGGCGTGCCTCACGGCTGGCTGTACATGGCGCTGCTCGTCTCCGCGTACAACCTGGGGCGCCGCGTCGACTGGCCGTGGCTTCGGCTCATCCTCATCGCCCTCGCGGGCACGGTGCCCTTCTTGTCGTTCGTCGCCGAGCACTACGCGACGAAGGATGTCCGGGCACGCATCGCCGCCGTGGAGAGCGGCGCCGCCGGTCCGGCCGCCGATGCGGCCGGATCAGATTCGAACCTCGCATAGCCAAGACTATTTGTCGACTTAGATGTTTATCGTGGAGTCGACCCCTTCTCGCATGATCGCCAGGATCCGGTCGAGGTCGTCCGGCGAGGCGAACTCGATGGTGATCTTCCCCTTCTTCCGGCCGATCGCGACGTTGACCCGGGTCTCCAAGGCGTCCGAGAAGCGCTCTGACAAGGCCTGAGCCCGCGGGGACGGCTGCCGCAGCGCCCTCGGCCGGTGGGCCGGTTCCTGCGCCCTCTCCCCCATCGACACGATCTCTTCGACCGCCCGGACGCTGAGGTTCTCGGCGACGATGCGCTGCGCCAGCCGCTCCTGAGCGAGCGGATCCGGCAGCATGAGCAGCGCGCGGGCGTGGCCCGCCGACAGGACGCCCGCCGCGACCCGCCGCTGCACCGGCGCCGGGAGCCGCAGGAGACGAATCGTGTTAGAGATCTGAGGACGCGATCGCTTGATGCGGGTGGCCAACTCCTCCTGGGTGCAGCCGAAGTCCTCCAGCATCTGCTGGTAGGCCGCAGCCTCCTCCAGCGGGTTCAACTGAGCCCGGTGCAGGTTCTCCAGGAGGGCGTCCCGCAGCATGTCGTGCGCCTGCGTCTCCCGGACGATCGCCGGGATCGTCGCGAGGCCGGCCGCCTTGGTGGCCCGGAGCCGCCGCTCCCCCATCACGAGCTCGAACCGGACGTCCCCCTCGGCCGGATGCAATGGCCTGACGACCACCGGCTGCAGCAGCCCCACCTCGGCGATCGACTCGATCAGCTCGTTCAGTTCGTCCTCGTCGAACACCTGGCGCGGCTGGCGTGGGTTCGGCCGGATCGCCTCCACCGGGATCTCCGCGAAGTACGACCCCTCCGGGGCCGGTACCGGATCGCTGATCGTCTCGGTGCCGTCCGGTTCCGCCGGCCCGTGGTGGGCCGGCTCAGGCTCAGCGGTCGGGCGGATCAGATCACCCAGACCGCGGCCCAGGCCGCTGCGTGCCTTCGGTGCTGCCATGTCTCTCCTTCGTTCGGACGCCGCAGTGCGGCCCTCGTCAGTTCTGTGCGCCCCGCTGGGCGATCTCTTCCGCGGCGTGCAGGTACGCCTGGGCGCCCGCGGACGCCAGGTGATAGCTCAGAACGGTCTGTGCGTAGCTCGGCGCCTCGGCCACGCGGACCGACCGTGGGATCACCGTGTTCAGCGTCTGTGCGCTGAAGTGGTTGCGGACCTCGTCCGCCACCTGGCTGGAGAGGTTCGTCCGGGCGTCGAACATCGTGAGCACGACGGTGGTGAGCTGAAGCTCGTCGTTGAGGCGTCCGGTGACGAGGTCGATGGTCTTGAGCAGCTGCGTGACGCCCTCCAGCGCGTAGTACTCGCACTGGATCGGGATCATGATCTCTTTGGCGGCCACCAGGGCGTTCAGCGTGAGCAATCCAAGCGACGGCGGGCAGTCGACGATGACGTAGTCGACGTAGAACTCCTTGAAGAACTTCTTGAGCGCGATCTGGAGCTTCGTTTCACGTGAAACGGTCGCGACCAGGCCGATCTCGGCGCCCGCCAGGTCGATCGTGGCCGGTACGACGAAGAGGCCCTCGATGTCGGGGCAGCGCTTGACCACCTCGATCAGCGGCTTGCCGTCGACGAGCACCTCGTAGGTGCCCTCCGTGCCCTCGGGATGCTCGACGCCCAGCGCCGTCGTCGCGTTGCCCTGGGGGTCCATGTCGACGACGAGCACCTTGAGCCCACCCATCGCGAGGCCCGCCGCGATGTTGACGGCCGTCGTGGTTTTTCCGACCCCACCCTTTTGGTTCGCCACCACGAAGACTCGCGGCTCGTGGGGGCGGGGGAGTCGCGGCGTTTCACGTGAAACGTCTTGAGCGAGGTCGTCGGGGACGTCCGGGGGGCCCCCGAACTCGTCTTCGTCGAAAGCAGCACGCCTAGGGGCGGTGGAAGATGGAACGGTCACGAGCATCTACTCTTCATCGCAGGGAAAGGTCCGGTTCAGGATATCCGTCAGGCACCGTCCCTCCCGCGCGCGACATGCGTCGACGCCGTCCGTCCGGCAGTTCACGAGGCGGGGGAGAGCTTCGGTGACCCCGTCCTTGGCGCACTCGGGCCATAGGACGCCGTCGCCCCCGGCCGGAGCCAGGTGATCCCGCCCGGCCAACAGGCACCGCGCCGAATCGAGGCGCTGGACCCGGTGCGCGCGGAGTCCTTCAGCGGGACCGGGGAGTCCGCGCCCCGGAGCACGACGACCTCTAATCGGCGCGATAGAGCGGTTTAATCCTTTCTCGCTTTATCGACTTATATCTGTAACGGTTGTTTCACGTGAAGCGCCGCGGTTCGGCCCCGCTGGGAGACGTCCCTCCATACCCATTGGGTGATGAACGACCGTGCGTGCGGGCAACCTTCGGGGGCAGGGAGCCCCCGCTCGCGTGTCACCGCCTGACAGCCCCGCTCTCCGGGAGACGCGGGCGGGGGTGGTCGTCTCAGTAGCGGGCGAAAGCACCTCCGGGGCAGGGTGCTCGGGCGCCCGCCCACCAGCCGCTGGGTACGCGACGGCGCGGTGCGACTTCACGTGGTACCCAGTGGTCGAGATGACGGTGCAGGTCGGGGTGTTCCCGCCGGCACAGGACGCCTTGGCCCCGCGCGAGGGCGTCCGCGAGTTCGCTCTTCATGCCTTTCACAATGGGGACGAATGACCGATTTTTGTCAGGACGCCGGCGTCAACGTCCTATTCGCTGCCGGCTGGGCGCGTGAGCTCGGGCGGCCGGGGACGCCGAGTCGACGGGCAGACCCTGACTGGCTCGTTCTGGAAGTGAGGCCCCCAGCGGACGCCCGCTCCCGGGGCGTCATCGAGCACAAGCCAGTCAGGGTGCCTGGGGTGCCCGGCCCCACGGGGCCTCTCGCGACGGGCGTCCCTGGCTCGACAGCTGGACCGGTGGGTAGAGTGCGCCGCAGACAGGGGAGCGCCACCGGCGCTGAGAGTGCGGCCCGCCGCAGACCCTCGAACCTGACCCGGTTCGCACCGGCGTAGGGAGTCGAGCCTTCTCCTCGGCCGATCCCGAGCCCCCACCGAGAACCGACCTCAGCACGAGGGACGGCGGCCAGCACTGCGAAACGTCGATGCGGACCACCACGCGCGGAGTCGTCCCACCAATCCGCTGATTGAGCGTTCAATAAAACGGGAGGCGTCAACCACCGGCGGCGTCCACGCGTGGGGGAGACCCGAGCGTCCTTCGAACCGCGTTCGCGAAACGGGCCACCGCTGACTGAGCCGGGCCGCAACAGCCCGGCCGCCGGTCAGCTCACGATCACGAGGCGCGTCAGCTCCAGGTCGGGGTGCGGCCGCACCGCGCGCACCGTGGCCGACAACCACCGCTTCTTGAGCTCCTTCGCCGCGCCAGCTACCTCCGCCTGCGCGCGTTCGCCCTTGAGGGCCACGAGCCGGCCACCCGGGACGAACAGGTGCTGCGTCCACGCCAGCAGCCGGGGGAGTGGGGCGACGGCTCGGCAGGCGACGACGTCGTAGAGCTCGCGGTGATCCTCCGCGCGGCCGCGGACGACCCGCACCTGCTCGGCCAGACCCAGCTCGTCAACGGTCAAAGTCAGGAACTTCGCCCGGCGTTCCAGCGGCTCCAGCAGCGTCACCCGCGCATCCGGACGCGCCAGCGCCAGCGGGATTCCGGGCAACCCGGCCCCGCTGCCGACGTCGACGACGAACGCGCCGTCGGGGACGGCGTCCTCCACCGCGACGCTGTTCAGCACGTGCCGCTCCCAGAGCCGGTCGAGCTCGCGCGGGCCGATCAGCCCCCACTCGACGCCGCGGGTCGCGAGAATCCCGACGTACTGCTCGGCCGCACCGAGGGCGTCCGAAAAAAGCTCGGCGGCCGCGGCAGGAGCCGGGCCGCCGAGTGAAGGCGATGTCATCGAGCCGTCAGGCCTTCGGCATGACGACGACACGACGCCGGGGCTCTTCGCCCTCGGACTCGCTGGTCAGGCCCGCATCGGCGATCGCGTCGTGGACGATCTTGCGCTCGAACGGGTTCATGGGGGAGAGCCGCACCGGCTCGCCCGATTCCTTCACCTCGGCGATCGCGTCGGCGGCCAGATCCTGCAGGACTGCCCGACGCTTCTCGCGGTGCCCCGCGATGTCGAGCATCAAGCGGCTGCGGTGGCCAGTCTCCGTCATGACGGCCAGACGCGAGAGCTCTTGGAGCGCCTCCAGCACCTCGCCGTTCTTGCCGACCAGCACGTCCGCATCGGTCAGGATCGAGACGTGCGCGCGGCCGCCCTCGTTGAAGGTGTCGATGTCGCCGTCGAGATCGGCGATGTCGAGCAACTCCTCCAGGTAGTCGGCCGCGATCTCGCCCTCGTTGGTGAGCGCCTCCTCGCGCCGGCTCATCCGCCGTTCGGACCCCTCCGCGCCCTCCTCGTCGGACGCCTCATCCCCAGACCCCTCTTCCGAGGCGTCGTCCTCGGTCGCTGCCCCCTCAGGGGTCTCGGCCTCGGTGTCCGCGGACGCCTCCGCGGGGACGGGCTCGGCGACGATCCCGTTCTCCGGGGTCGGCTGATCGTCGGCGGTCTGCACCGCCGCGTCCTGTTCGGTCATGTCACTCCTTCGGCTTCGCCTTGCGCCGGGCCCGGGACTGCTTCGACGGCTGCTGACGCCGGATGCGCGAGGCGTCGTCCACCGGGACGGGGCTGCTCTTCTTCGTGGGCTCCTCGGACGCCTGCCGCGGCGCCTTCCTGGCTCCCGTGGGTTTCGTGGCGGACCGCGACGTCTTCACGTCGTTGCCCATCGACTGGCGCGCCACGCGCGTCGGGTCGGACGCCTGCGTCGCACGCGGCTTCGCGCCGACGCCCAGGCGCTTGCGGATGATGGCGTCCGGATCCTTGCCCTTCGCCTTCATCCGGTCCTCCCAGTCGAGGTAGGCCGGCGTGTTCGGCGCGGGGGAGTTGTGGACCAGGATGTACTGCTGGCCCAGCGTCCACAGGTTCGAGGCGAGCCAGTAGATCATGACGCCGATCGGCACCGCGATGCCGGTGAACAGGTAGATCACCGGGAACATGTACAGCATCATCTTCTGCTGCTGCGCCATGGGGCCCTCGAGGGCCTCGGGCGGCATGTTCTTGCGCATCATCTGCAACTGGGTGATGAACAGGGTCACCGTCATGGCGATGATCAGGAACGCGGCGACGAACTGCGTCGGCCCGATCGTGGTGATGGGCATGAAGCGGCCCGACAGCTCCGCGCCGAAGATCGTCGCGTGCCGCAGCGAGTCGACCAGGTGCGGGTTGTCCACGAAGAACTGCCCCATGGGGTCGCCGCGCGACACGAAGTTCAGCACGTTGAACAGGCCGATGAAGATCGGCATCTGCAGCAGGATCGGCAGGCAGGACGCCGCGGGGTTCACGTTCTCCTCGCGGTACATCTTCATCGTTTCCTGGCCGAGCCGCTCCCGGTCGGCGCCGTACTTGTCCTGGAGCGCCTTGAGCTTCGGCCCGAGCAACTGCATCTTGCGTGAGGTGTTGATCTGCCTGACGAACAGGGGGATCATCAGCGTCCGGATGACGACGGTCAGGCTGACGATCGCCAGCGTCCACGTCCACCCGGAGTTCGGGTCCATGAACTGGCTGAACAGCCAGTGGAACCCGACGATGATGCCCGAGATCACCCAGTAGATGGGCTGCATCATCGTGTTCAGGCCAGCGCCGATCGAATCCCACACCGTCAGTGGCACGAGCAGGAAGGACGAGAGAGTGTTCACAAACCACCTCGACTAGAGAAGGTCTCCGGGACGGGGTCGTACCCGCCCGCCGACCAGGGGTGACACCGCCGCAGGCGGTTGACCGTCAGAACCAGGCCGCGCCAGGCTCCATGACGCTCGAACGATTCGAGCGCGTAGGCCGAGCAGGTCGGCCGATATTTGCACACGTCGCCGTACAGGGGGCTGATCAGCCGCCGGTACGCCTTCATGAATCCGATGAACAGGTACTTCATGCCGCTTCGAGCCGTTCGACGGTCTGCGCCCACGCGGACCGCAGGTCGCTGCGCAGCGCCGCGGCGGGCCGACGCGAGGCGGGCGGTAACGCGCGAACCACGACGTCCATGCCGAACGTCGTGGATCGGGTCGACTCCGCGACCAGGTGCCGCAACTGTCGCTTCACCCGGTTGCGCGTCACCGCGTTGCCGATCGCCTTGGACACCACGAACCCCGCCCGGATGGGCGGCTGGTCGGTGCGTCGGGCGTGCACCACGAGGGTTTCACGACCGACCCGGACGCCTCGCCGCACCGTGGTGCGGAAATCGTCCGAACTGCGCAGGCGCGCAGCGGCGGGCAACACGGCGATGTCGGGCGTCAGCCAGCGAGGCGAGCCCGGCCCTTGCTGCGCCGGGCGGCCAGGATCGCGCGGCCGGCGCGCGTCCGCATCCGGAGGCGGAAGCCGTGGGTGCGGCTGCGACGCCGGTTGCTGGGCTGGAAAGTGCGCTTGCTCACGAGAGCTCCCCACAATCTGCTGGTTCGTCGGACGACTGCGCCCACATGGGCGCAGGCTGTCGCCAGGACAGCGACTGTCCAACGATACGCGGCGGGTGCACATCCGGGCAAACTGGACGCCGCGCCGCATTCGTCCAGTCGACACGCCGTCGTCCACCCAGACCATCCATAAATGATTTGCTACGCCACCAGGGTCGTCGGTAGCGTTACGCTCTGCTGACAAACAGTCGGCCTGATTCGCCCACCCGCGCGTTCCGGCGTCACGCTCACGTATGCTGCTATCTCCACATCCTGTGGATAAACGTGTGGATATATAGTTGACAAGGGGACTTCCTATGCCGAACGAGGCGGAGAACATCCTCGCCACGGCATGGAGCCACGTCGTCTCCTCTGCAGATTCCTCCACGCGCGCCTGGATCACCGCGCTCCGCGTCGAGGGCCTGCACGACAACACCGTCGTCGCGGCCGTCGCCCACGAGTTCACCCGCGAGCGCATCGAGAAGCGGTTCCGCACCTGGATCGAAGAGAAGCTCTCCGACGAGTTGCGGCGTCCCATTCGTCTGGCCGTCACGATCGACCCCGACCTGGAGCTCACGTTCGACGAAGAGCCGGACGCCGCGGCCCCCGGCCCCCAGGAGACGCCCCTCCCGATGGCCGTGCCGTCGTACGGCTTCGGCAGCGCGCCGCGTCCCTCGAGCCCGCAGGACGGGGGAGACCGGCTCAACCCCAAGTACACCTTCGACAACTTCGTCATCGGGTCGTCGAACCGGTTCGCGCACGCGGCCGCCATCGCGGTCGCCGAGTCGCCCGGCAAGGCCTACAACCCGCTGATGATCTACGGCGACTCCGGCCTCGGCAAGACCCATCTCCTGCACGCGCTGGGCCACTACGTGCGGGAGTACTACGACGGCGTCCGGGTGAAGTACGTCTCGACCGAAGAGCTGACGAACGACTTCATCAACGCGATCACCGACAACCGCACGGCGGAGTTCCGGCGGACCTACCGCGACATCGACGTGCTGCTGATCGACGACATCCAGTTCCTGGAGAGCAAGATCCAGACGCAGGAGGAGTTCTTCCACACCTTCAACACGCTGCACAACGCGCAGAAGCAAATCGTGCTGACGTGCGACCGCCCGCCCAAGGCGCTCGAGGCGCTGGAGCCGCGGCTGCGCAGCCGGTTCGAGTGGGGCCTGATCACCGACATCCAGCCGCCCGACCTCGAGACGCGGATCGCGATCCTGCGCAAGAAGGCCATCGCCGAGCATCTGACCGCCGGGCCCGACGTGCTCGAGTTCATCGCCAGCAAGATCCAGACGAACATCCGCGAGCTGGAGGGCGCGCTCATCCGCGTGACCGCGTTTGCGAGCCTGAACAGCCAGCGCGTCGACCTGGCGCTGGCCGAGCAGGTGCTCAAGGACCTCATCCCCGACGGCGGGGACGCCCCCATCAGCCCGCAGGTCATCATGAACGCCACCGCGCACTACTTCGGCGTGACCGTGAGCGACCTGTGCGGCAGCAGCCGCACGCACGTGCTGGTCACCGCGCGGCAGATCGCCATGTATCTGTGCCGCGAGCTCACCGACATGAGCCTGCCGAAGATCGGCCAGCTCTTCGGCGGCCGCGATCACACGACCGTCATGCACGCCGATCGCAAGATCCGGCAGTTGCTGTCCGAGCGACGCTCGGTCTACAACCAGGTGACCGAGCTCACCAACCGCATCAAGAACACCCGCTGAGGACGCCCCCGGCGCCGGTCCCTGCGGCGCCGGACCCTCGCACTTCGCTCGCGCGGTCGGGTCGACCCCGGCGTGAATCGCGACCGCCACCCGTTTGGCACGCCCTCTCCCAGACCCCGCGCACCCTGTGGTCAACGCCTCCGCCCGGTGGACGGTTCTGACCACAACGCTGTGGATAACCCGGATCGCCTGTGGACGGCGGCCCGCGGCGTCCTTGTTCTCCACAGAGGTCCCGCTCGAAACACGCCCCCATCCACAGGACCGTCCACTTCGCGACACGCGGCCCGACGAGGGACGACGCGGGTTGTCCCCCGAATCCACAGCGGTGAAGACGATGACCAATTCATCCATCTCTGATTCTCTTAAAAGCCGGCGCCCGGATGTTCTGTGGGTATCTGTCGGCCCTCGTCGTTATGATCGGCGGGGAACCCAGCCGACAGGGAGAAACAAGCGTGAAGATTCGACTCGAGCGTGACGTCCTGGCCGACGCCGTCCAGTGGGCTGCTCGAAGCCTGCCCAACCGTCCGAGCGTGCCGATCCTCGCGGGGCTACGCATGGAGGCACGGGGCGACCAGCTGATCCTGTCGGGGTTCGACTACGAGACGTCCGCGCGCATCGCGGTCGCGGCCGACGTCGCCGACGAGGGGGTCGCGCTGGTCTCCGGCCGGCTGCTCGCCGACATCGCCCGCTCGCTGCCGAACAAGCCGGTCGACCTGTCGTCCGACGAGATCAAGATGGAGCTCGTGTGCGGCAGCGCGCGGTTCACCCTGCAGATGCTGCCGGTGAACGAGTACCCCGAGCTGCCGGAGATGCCGGAGGCGTCCGGCACGATCGCGAGCGCCGAGTTCGCGCAGGCGGTCTCCCAGGTCGTCGTGGCCGCCGGGCGCGACGAACTGCTGCCGGTGTTCACCGGCGTCCGGCTGGAGATCGAGGGCGACACCCTCTCGCTGCTGGCGACCGACCGCTACCGCATGGCGCTGAAGGAGATCACCTGGAATCCGGGCAAGGCCGGCGAGGGCGCCGCGTTGGTGCCGGCGAAGGTCCTGAGCGAGACCGCCCGCTCGATGACGTCGGGCGAGCAGGTGACGCTGAGCCTGTCGTCGGGGGAGACGGGGGATGGGCTGATCGGCTTCGCGGGCGACGGGGCGTCCGGCACGCGGCAGATCACGACGCGCCTGCTCGACGGGGAGTTCCCGAAGGTGCGCCACCTCATGAGCGTCCAGCCGACCGTGACGGTGCGCGTCAACACGCACGAGGTCATCGACGCCGTCCGGCGCGTGGCCCTCGTGGCGGAGCGCAACACGTCGCTGCGCATGATGATCGCCGAGAACGACATCACGCTCGAGGCGGCCACGGGCGACCAGGCGCAGGCGGTCGAGCGCGTCGAGGCGGTGGTGGAGGATCACCAGGGCGGCGGCCTCGCCATGACGGCCGCCGGTTTCAACCCGCACTACCTCTCCGACGCGCTCAACGCGCTCGACACCCCGTACGTGAACTTCTCGTTCACCGCGCCGGGCAAGCCGTGCCTGCTGACGCCGCTGGCCGAGATCGACGGGGAGCCGTCGACCGACTACCGGCACGTCATCATGCTGATGCGCCTGCCGTCGTGACCGGGGCGCGGCGTCCTGCGGGCGCGGGGTAGGTTCGTCGGGTGTTCGTCACTCACCTGAGCCTGGCCGACTTTCGCAGCTACGCCCACGTCGAGGCGGAGTTGGGCCCGGGCGTCACGGTGTTCACCGGCCGCAATGGTCTGGGCAAGACGAACCTGGTCGAGGCCGTCGAATACCTGGCGACGCTCGGCTCGCACCGGGTGGCCGCCGACGCCCCTCTCATCAGGATGGGCGCGGCGCGCGCGCTCGTGCGGGGCCGCGTCCAGGCCGGCGTGGACGACGCGCGGCAACTGCTGCTCGAGATCGAGATCAACAGCGGCAAGGCGAACAAGGCGTCCCTGAACCGCGGCCCGCTGAAGCGTCCGCGCGATCTGCTGGGGGCGCTGCGGGTCGTGCTCTTCTCGCCGGAGGATCTGGCGCTGGTGAAGGGCGATCCGTCGGACCGGCGCCGGTTTCTGGACGAGCTGCTGACCCAGCGGTGGCCGCGGATGGCAGGCGTCCGGGCGGACTACGACCGCGTCCTTCGGCAGCGCTCGACGCTGCTGAAGTCGTTGTCCGGACGCCGCGGGCCCGTGCCCGCGGAGGCGGACGCCACCCTCGAGGTCTGGGACGACACGCTCGCCGGCCTCGGCGCCGACCTCATGGCGGCGCGGCTGACCACCCTCGCCGATCTCGGCGATCCGGTCGCCGCGGCCTACGCCGACATCGCACCGACCAACAACGTCGCCACGCTGGCGTACAAGGCGGCGACCGTCGAGGAGCCCCTCGCCGACGCCGCCCAGCTCACTCCCGACGAGCTGCGCGGACGCCTCCGTGCGGCCATGGGCGAGCGCCGGCGCGACGAGATCGCCCGCGGGGTGAGCCTGGTGGGGCCGCATCGCGACGATGTCGTGCTGGGGCTGGGGGACTTGCCGGCCAAGGGGTACGCCTCCCACGGCGAGTGCTGGTCGTTCGCCCTCGCGCTGCGGCTCGGCAGCGACGCGGTGCTGCGGGCCGACGGGGTGTCGCCGGTCTTGATCCTCGACGACGTCTTCGCTGAACTGGACGAGGTGCGCCGCGCCCGCCTCGCCGACCGCGTCGCCGGCGCCGAGCAGGTGCTCATCACGGCGGCGGTCGCGGGCGACGTGCCCAAGGCGCTGCACGGGCGCCGGTTCGTGGTGGCGGACGGGGAGGTGACGGCCGGTGACGAGGAACCCTGACGGCGAGGGTCCTGAGCAGCCGGACGCCGAGTTTTCCACAGGGTCACAGGCGCCTGTGGATCCTGTGGATATCAACCCCCTCGGGTTGGATCTCGCCCGGTCGATCGCCGAAGCCGCTAGCCACAGCGCCCTTCCGCCCCCGCAGGCCGCGCGCCGGCGTAAGCCGCGGCCGCGGCGTCCGGCCTCGGGCCGACGGGGGAGCGACGACCCGACCGCGCTCGGCGAGGCGCTGGAGGAGTTCGTGAGCGAGCGCGGCTGGCGCACCGAGGTGAACGTCCAGCTGCTGCTGGGCCGCTGGCCGTCGATCGTGGGGGAGGCCAACGCCGCCCACTCCCGGCCTGAGAGCTTCACCGCCGGCATCGTGACCGTGCGGGCCGACAGCACGGCGTGGGCGTCCCAGCTGCGCCTGATGACGCCCCAGCTACTCGCGAAGCTCAACGCGGCCCTGGGTGACGGGACGATCAAGAAGATCGTGATCAAGGGTCCGGACGCCCCGAGCTGGA
>CALMAD010000276.1 GCA_937859105.1 uncultured Propionibacteriaceae bacterium | reverse complement strand
GGACGGGCGCGGGCTCTCGGGTGGCGGGGGCGCCGGCACGGGTCGGGGTGGGCAGGGGGCGGAAGCGGCGCAGGCGGAGGCTGTTGGTGACGACGAACACGCTGCTGAACGCCATTGCCGCGGCGGCGAGGATGGGGTTGAGCAGGGCGAGCATCGCGACCGGGATCGCGGCGACGTTGTACGCGAACGCCCAGAACAGGTTCCCCTTGATCGTGCCCAGGGTGCGGCGGGCCAGCCGGATCGCGTCCGGGACCAGCATCAGGTCGCCGGAGACGATGGTCAGGTCCGCGGCGGTGATGGCCGCGTCGGTGCCGGTGCCCATCGCGATCCCGAGGTCGGCGGCGGCGAGGGCTGCGGCGTCGTTGACGCCGTCGCCGACCATCGCGACCACCCGGCCCGCGGCCTGCAGGTCGCGGATGGTGTCGAGCTTGCCCTGCGGGGTGACCCCGGCGCGGACGTCCTCGATCCCGGCCTGGTTGGCGATCGCGCGGGCGGCGCCGGGGTTGTCGCCGGTGAGCAGGATCGGGGTCAACCCGAGCTCCCGGAGCCGTGCGACCGCCTCACGGCTGGTGGGTTTGATGGTGTCGGCGACGCTGATCGCCCCGCGCACCTGCCCGTCCCACGCCACCACCGTCACCGTCGCCCCCGCCGCCTCGTCCGCCGCGATGGTCGCGGCGAGCTCGGCGGGGATGGGGAGCGCCCATTGGGTGGTGATCCAGGAGGCGCGGCCGGCGGCGACCAGGCGGCCGTCGACGATGCCCTGCACGCCTTGACCGGCCTCGGCGGCGAATGACTCCACGGCATCCGTCGGGCCGTCGGCTGCGGCGGTGATGGCGCGGCCGATGGGGTGCTCGGAGCCGTGCTCGAGCGCCGCGGCGAACCGGATCAGCTCCGCCTCATCGGTGCCGGGAGCGGGGTGGATGCCGGTGACGGTCATGGTGCCGGCGGTGATGGTGCCGGTCTTGTCGAGCACGACGGTGTCGATGCGGCGGGTCTGCTCGAGCACCTGGGGTCCGCGGATGAGGATGCCCAGCTGGGCGCCGCGGCCGGTGCCGACCAGCAGAGCGGTCGGCGTCGCCAGCCCCAGCGCGCACGGGCAGGCGATGATCAGGGTGGTCACCGCGGCGGTGAAGGCGACCTCCAAGGGCGCCCCCGCGATCAGCCACCCGGCGAACGCGGCCAGGGCGAGGACGATGACGATGGGGACGAAGACGGCCGACACCCGGTCGGCGAGGCGCTGCACCTGGGCCTTGCCGGTCTGCGCCTCCTCGACCAGCCGCGCCATCCGGGCCAGCTCGGTGTCGGCGCCGACGCGGGTGATCTGCACGAGCAGGCGCCCGCCGGTGTTCACAGTCGCGCCGACCACGCGGGAGCCGGGGGCGACTTCGACCGGCACGGACTCGCCGGTCAGCATCGACTCGTCCACCGCGGACATTCCCTCGGTGACGAGGCCGTCGGCGGGGATCTTCTCACCCGGCCGCACCACCACGACATCACCCGGAACGAGCTGTGCGACGGGGACGCGCTGCTCAGTGCCTTCGCGGAGGATCACTGCGTCCTTGGCGCCGAGCTCCAGCAGGGCGCGCAGGGCCTCGCCGGACTGCCGCTTGGCACGAACCTCGAGGTAGCGGCCGAGGAGGATGAACACGGTCACCAGCGCGGCGACCTCCAGGTACACCTCGTGGCCACCGGCCTGCGGGGTGCCGACGAAGGTGACGCTCATCCGCATTCCCGGCATCCCCGCACCGCCGAAGAACAGCGCGTACAGCGACCAGCCGAACGCGGCCAGCACCCCGACGCTGATCAGAGTGTCCATCGTCGCCGCCCCGTGCCGGGCATTGATCGCCGCGGCGCGGTGGAACGGCCACGCCCCCCACACCACCACCGGCGCGGCCAGGGTGAGCGTGAGCCACTGCCAGTAGGTGAACTGCAGGGCGGGGATCATCGACAGCACCGCGACCGGCACCGCCAGCACCGCCGAGACGATCAGCCGCTGCCGCAGCGACGCCAGCTCATCGTCCCGCGGGATGGTCTGCTCAGCCGTGTCGGGCACAGGCGGGGCTGGGAGGCTCGCTCCGTACCCCGCCTGCTCGACCGCCGCGATCAGCTCCTCCACCGGCACCGGGGCCTCCGAGTGCACGCGGGCCTTCTCGGTGGCGAAGTTGACCGTCGCCTCCACCCCGGGCAGCTTGTTCAGCTTCCGCTCGACCCGCGTCGCGCACGACGCGCAGGTCATCCCGGTGATGTCGAGATCGACGTCCAGCGTGCTCATGAGGCTGCGGCGAGGCTGTACCCGGCCTCCTCCACCGCCGCCCGCACCCGCTCCGCATCCACCGGCGTCGCGCTGGACACCGTCACCGTGGACACGCCACCGGCGTGCAGATCGACCGCGACGTCGGAGACACCGTCGATCGCGGAGACCTCCTCGGTGACGCTACGCACGCAGTGCGCGCAGGTCATCCCCTCCACCAGGAACTGCGCCGACACGGTCTCACCCGCCGCCGTCTGCTGCGCCGGCGCGCCGGTGTCGGTGGCTGCCGTGGCGTGGGAGGTGGGGCTGCAACAGGCGCAGCCACCGCCGGTGCTGGTCGCCTGCAGGCCGAGGTCCTGGAATCCCTGTCCGGTCATGATGTGCTCCCTTCAAGAGCGTTGAACGATGTGAGTGGGGACGACGTTAGGAGCGCACGAGGCGCGCGATCGCGGCGTTCGCCTCGCGGAGCTTCTCCTCCGCGAGCGGGCCGCCTTCGGCGGTCGCCTGCGCGACGCAATGCGCGAGGTGGTCTTCCAGCAGCGACAGCGCGACGGACTCCAGCGCCTTCGTCGCCGCCGACACCTGGGTCAGCACGTCGATGCAGTACACGTCCTCGTCGATCATCCGCGCGATCCCGCGCACCTGACCCTCCGCGCGGCTCAGCCGCGCCAGCAGCGCCGGCTTGTTGTCCACATACCCGTGTGCCATCTCGCACCTCCACCCACAATCTACCATACCCTGTAGGGGTACAGGGTGTAGGGTGAGGTCATGACCGGCATCCAGGAGCCGCGGCCCGCACAGACCACCCGTTGGCACGTCGTGACGGGCGGTCCCAGCTCGGGCAAGACCACCACGGTCAACCTGCTGCGGGGCCGCGGGTACACGACCACAATCGAGCACGCCCGCCACTACATCGACCTGCAACGGATCACCGGGCGCAGCACCGCGGAGGTGCGGGCACGGCAGAGCGAGTTCCAGCGCGCCGTCGTCGACATGCAGATCGAGCAGGAACGCTCCCTCGACCCGCAACAGACCGTGTTCCTGGACCGTGCTCTGCCGGACTCGCTCGCCTACTACCGCTTCCTCGGCCTCGCCCCCGGCACCGTCCTGCTGGGCGCGCTGGCCGGCGCCCGGTACGCGACGGTGTTCCTGCTTGACCTGCTCCCGCTGGCGTCCGACTACGCGCGCACCGAGGACCCCGCCGCGCAGCGGCGCATCCACGACCTGCTCGGGCTGGTGTACCAGGAGCTGGGCTTTCCCGTCGTCACCGTCCCCGCACTCGCCCCCGACGCGCGCGTCGACTTCATCCTCGAACGAGCGTCGGCCGGCACTCCAGCCGAGAGGGGCGTGAGCTGATGGGCGCGGGGAGTAGCCGGTACCGGCAGATCGGGGCCGTGCTGCGCCGGCACGGACTCGGCGTCCTGGCCGGCGTGCTGGGCCTGGGCGGCTTGGTGCCGTTCCACCGCGGCGCCCTCGGACACGCCCGGCAGGAGGACCCCTACACGAACCCCGAGCATGTGCGGGTCGCGTTGGAGGAGCTCGGGCCGACGTTCGTGAAACTGGGCCAGATCCTCTCCACCCGGCACGATCTGCTCCCCGCGGCATGGGTCGCCGAGTTCGCCAAACTGCAGGACGACGTCGCCGCGGCACCGTGGGAGGGCATTCGGGACGTGCTCCGTGAAGAGCTCGGCGCCGACCCAGAGCACGTGTTCGCCCAGTTCGACCCGGTGCCGCTGGCGGCGGCGTCCATCGGGCAGGCGTACGCGGCAACTCTTCACGACGGCACCGAGGTCGTCGTGAAGGTGCGCCGGCCCGGCGTGGTCGCGCAGGTGCATGAAGACCTGGACATTCTCCGCAACCTCGCCGACCGCGCCGACCGGCGCTGGGATGCCATCCGGCAGTACGACCTGCCCGGGCTGGTGGAGGAGTTCTCCCGCACGCTGCGTGCCGAGCTGGACTACCTGCAGGAGGCCCGCAACGCCGAACGGTTCGCGCAGGAGTTCGCCCACGCGGCGCGGGTGCGGATTCCCCGCGTGCACGGGGAGACCACGACCTCGCGCGTGCTGACCCTGGAGCGGATGAGCGGGGTGCGGATCGACGACCTGGAGGGCCTGGACGCCGCCGGCATCGACCGGGTCGCACTCGCGCGGCTGGGTGCCGACATCGTGCTCACGATGGTGTTCGACAACCGGTTCTTCCATGCCGACCCCCATCCCGGGAACATGTTCGTGCAGCCCGACGGCGCGCTCGCGCTGATCGACTTCGGGATGGTCGGGGAGCTCACCGAACAGACCACGGACGGCCTCGCCGGCATCGTGCTCGCCTTCACCCGCGACGACCCGGACACCCTCACCACCGCCCTGATAGAACTCTCCCGGACCGCCGACGTCGTCGACCGGGCAGGGCTGCGGCAGGCGATCACCGCGTTCACGGCCCGCTACCGGGGCCGTTCGCTGTCGGAGATCAGCCTCGCAATCATGCTCCAGCAGCTGCTCGGCATCCTGCAGCAGCACCAGCTGCACCTTCCGCAGGAGACGGCGCTGCTGTTCAAAGTGCTGATGATGGCCGAAGGGACCGCGGCGCGGCTGGATCCGGACTTCCAGATGCTCGACGCCCTGCAGCCCTACGCTGAGCAGCTCACCCGCGCCCAGCTGTCCCTGCCGGCTCTGGCCCGGCGATGGGCGCGCGCGGGAGCCGACACCGGGGCACTGCTCACCGAGCTGCCCGCCACCCTGAGCCGGCTCCGGCATCTCCTCGAAGACGGCGGGTTCGAGGTGCACCTGCGCGCGACGGAGCTGGAACCTCTCGTCGGGCGCGCCGAACGCGTCGGCAACCGTGTCGTCGCGGGAATGATCGCCGCCGCGCTGATCAGCGGGATCGGCACCCTCGTCGGCGGGAACACGAAATGGCGCTCCCGGGAAGGCGTCCTGATCGGCGCCGGGACCGGCACGATCGGCGCCCTCGGCAGCTATCTGCTGTGGACGCTGCGGCGCCGCCGACCCCGCCCCTGACCCGCGCACGGCTCAAGAACACCACGAAAGGAGACGAAGATGGACAGGATCAGAGTCGGCGTCAACGGGTACGGAGTGATCGGCAAGAGGGTCGCCGACGCCGTCCACGCCCAACCCGACATGCACCTGGTGGGCGTCGCGGACATCGTCACCGACTGGCGAATACAATCCGCCGTCCCGCGGCTGCCCGTATTCGCCGCCACCCCCGACGCGCACAGCGGCATGGTGGACACCGGCATCCGCCCCGAGGGAACCCTCGACGATCTCCTCGCGCAGAGCGACGTGATCGTCGATACGACCCCCAAGCACGTCGCCGCCGGAAACCTGCCCCGCTACCAGGCGGCGGGAGTAAAGGTGATCGTGCAGGGCGGGGAAGCGCACTCGACCACCGGGCACTCCTTCGTCGCCCAGGCCAACTACGCCACCGCGCTCGGCCGGGACCTGACCCGGGTGGTGTCCTGCAACACCACCAGCATCGTCCGCGTCCTCGGCGCGCTCGAAAACGCCGGGCTGCTGCTGCGCGCCCGCGGGGTTACTGGTAGGGCCGAATGTCGCAGGGTGCACTATTCATCCTGGGATTAGTTCAGTCAACACTGTATGATCAGTGCATGCTGACCATTGCTCCACGTCTCGACGTCATGAACCGGCTCGGCCGGGCCATGGCGGACCCGACGCGCTCCCGGA
>CALMAD010000275.1 GCA_937859105.1 uncultured Propionibacteriaceae bacterium | reverse complement strand
CCCGCATGGATTCACCCGTGCCGCGCACCAGCGCCATCGCCCCCGCTCCCAAGAACCCCACGGCCCGCCCCCGCAGCAAGGCCGCAGCCTCCTCCAGCGCCAATTCCGCATCCAACCCAACCCCTGCAGCGCCAACCCCCACCCGTCGCCCGCGCGGCCGCCCCCGCGTCGGACGCCGCCCGCGCCGCCTGGGCGGCCACCTGCTCGCAGCGCCGGGCCACCGTCGACTGGGCGCCGCCGTCCACCACGAGCCCGGCCATGAGGATGAGCGCCGCCACCACCGTCGCGACGAACACCGTCAGCGACGTGCCGCGCTCGTCGCGGCGTCCGTTCATGTCGTTCTCCCCCCGGCCGGTCCGCGGCCAGTGTCGCACGAGGCGTCCGGGCGGCATGATTTTCTGTCGAAGGGTGCATGTGCGGGCCGGGGCTCAATAGGCTGGGCAGGTCCGCTTGTTTTCCAAACCCGAGAGGTTCTCGACATGGTTCAGAAGGTCGCCCTGCTGACGGCCGGCGGTTTCGCGCCGTGCCTGTCCACCGCGGTGGGCGCACTCATCGCCAAGTACACCGAGCTGTCCCCCGACACCGAGATCATCGCCTACAAGAGCGGCTACCAGGGGCTGCTGCAGGGCGATTTCTTCGAGGTCACCCCCGAGGTGCGCGCCAACGCGGGCGTCCTGGAGAAGTTCGGCGGCTCGCCGATCGGCAACTCCCGCGTGAAGCTCACCAACGCCGAAGACCTCGTCAAGCGCGGCCTCGTCAAGGAGGGCGACGACCCGCTGAAGGTCGCGGCCGACCGGCTCGTGGCCGACGGCGTCGACGTGCTGCACACCATCGGCGGCGACGACACGAACACGACGGCCGCCGATCTCGCCGCCTACCTGGCCGAGAACGACTACGGCCTCACCGTCGTGGGCCTGCCGAAGACGATCGACAACGACGTCATCCCGATCCGCCAGTCGCTGGGCGCCGACACGGCCGCCGAGCAGGGCTCGAAGTTCGCCCAGAACGTGCTCGCCGAGCACAACGCGAACAGCCGCACGCTCATCGTGCACGAGGTCATGGGCCGCAACTGCGGCTGGCTGACCGCGGCGACAGCCCGCAAGTACCACGAGTGGGTCAAGGAGCAGACCTGGGTGCCCGAGATCGGCCTCGATTCGCGGGCGTGGGACGTGCATGCGGTCCTGATCCCCGAGGAGGAGATCGACCTCGCCAAGGAGGCCGAGCGCCTCTCCGCGGTCATGGACGAGTTGTCCTGCGTGAACATGTTCATCTCCGAGGGCGCGGGCGTCGAGGCGATCGTCGCCGAGATGGAGGCGGGCGGCGAAGAGGTCCCGCGAGACGCCTTCGGCCACATCCGCCTCGACAAGGTGAACCCGGGCGCGTGGTTCGGCCACCAGTTCGCCGAGAAGCTCCACGCGGGCAAGACGCTGATCCAGAAGTCCGGCTACTTCTCGCGCGCCGCGGCGTCCAACGAGTTCGACCTCGACCTCATCCACACCATGGCCGACCTGGCCGTCGAGTCCGCCCTCAGGGGCGAGCCCGGCGTCATCGGCCACGACGAGGAGGACGGCGACACCCTCAAGGCGATCGCCTTCGACCGCATCAAGGGCGGCAAGCCGTTCGACACCTCGCAGGAGTGGTACCAGGAGCTCAAGAAGGAGATCGGCCAGGCCTGATCGCCTAGGTTCTGCTCCACGAGGCCATCGCCCGTCAGGGCGATGGCCTCGTGGCAGATCAGTGCGGCGTTTCGGTCGCGATAGCGACGACAACGCAACACTGACCTGCAACAAGACCCCGGTCGCATGTCGGGAACGTGGCCTCGCGCATGCAGCGCCTGGTGCGAGTGCCTCGCCGGCGGCGTCGCTCACCTCGCTGGGGCGGCTCATCACCGCGGTCTGGGCCGTCCTCCTCGTACCCCTCGCGTTGACGCCGCCCCGAGCCGGTCGAGAGCGGCCGCGCTCACATCACTCCTCGTAGCTCTCGATCGGCGGGCAACTGCACACCAGATGCCGGTCGCCGAACGCCCCGTCGATGCGCGCGGACGCCGGCCAGTACTTGTCCTGCGCGCCGGCCCCGACCGAGCCCAGCGTCCGACCGGCCGGGAAGGCCGCGACCGACCGCGGGTACGGATGCGTCCACTCGTCGGCGGTCACCCGCGCCAGGGTGTGCGGCGCGTGGCGCAGCGGGTTGTCGTCGGCGGGCCACTCCCCTGCGGCCACCCGCTCGATCTCGCCGGCGATGGACGCCATCGCGTCGGCAAACCGGTCCAACTCGGCCAGCGACTCGGACTCGGTCGGCTCGACCATGAGCGTCCCCGCGACGGGGAAACTCATCGTCGGCGCGTGGAACCCGTAATCGATAAGGCGTTTCGCGACGTCGTCGACCGTCACGTGCGTGCGCTTCGTCATCGGACGCAGGTCGACGATGCACTCGTGCGCGACCAGCCCGTGCGCGCCGTGGTACAGGATCGGGAAATGCTCGGCCAGCCGCTTGGCCAGGTAGTTCGCGCTCAGCACGGCGGTGGCGGACGCCTCGGTGAGCCCCTCGCCGCCCATCATCGCGATGAACGCGTACGTGATCGGCAGGACGCCCGCCGACCCGAACGGGGCGGCCGCCACCGGGCCGTACGACGTCGCTGGGCCGGCCTCGGCGACCAGCGGATGGTTCGGCAGGTAGGGCGCCAGGTGCTCCCGGACGCCGACCGGGCCCACGCCCGGCCCCCCGCCTCCATGCGGGATCGCGAATGTTTTGTGCAGGTTCAGGTGGCTCACGTCGGCGCCGAACCGCCCGGGACGCGCCCACCCCATCATCGCGTTCAGGTTCGCGCCGTCGACGTACACCTGACCGCCGGCCTCGTGCACCAGGTCGCACACCTCGCGCAGGTCGGCCTCGAAGATGCCGTGCGTCGACGGGTAGGTGACCATGATGACCGCCAGCTCGTCGCGATGCTTCTCGACCTTCGCGCGGAGGTCGTCCAGATCGATCGACCCGTCGCCGTCGACGGTCTTCACCACGACCACCTTCATGCCGGCCATGGCCGCGGACGCCGCGTTCGTCCCGTGCGCCGACGCCGGGATCAGGCACACCGTCCGCCCCTCGTCGCCCCGGGCGCGGTGGTAGCTGCGGACGGCCATCAGCCCCGCGTACTCCCCCTGCGACCCCGCGTTCGGCTGCAGGCTCACCCGCGCGTAGCCGGTGATCGCGACCAGGGCGTCCTCGAGGGCCGTGACGAGTTCGAGCGCGCCCTGGGCGTCCTCGATCGGCACGAACGGGTGCAGGTCGGCGAAGCCGGGGTAGCTGATCGGCTCCATGGCGGCGGCCGGGTTGAGCTTCAGCGTGCACGAGCCGAGCGGGATCATGCCGCGGTCGAGCGCGAAGTCCCGGTCGACCAGGGTGCGCAGGTAGCGCATCATCTCGGTCTCGCTGTGGTAGTTCGCGAACACCGGATGCGTCAGGTACGCCGACGTCCGCTCGGGCTGGCCGAGGCTGCCCCAACCGTCGTCCGTGGTCCAGGAGCCGCCGAACGCCTCGACGACGGCCGCCAGATCGGACGCCGCCGCGTCCTCCCCCACGCTGACGCCGACCGCGTCGGCGCTCAGCCGCCGCAGGTGGACGCCGGCGGCGCGGGCGGCCGCCACGACGGCGTCCGCGCGGCCGGGGACGTCCACGGTCAGCGTGTCGAAGAAGTGCTCGTGCCGGGGCACGAGCCCGGCCTCCACCAGGTTCGCGGCGAGACGCCGCGTCGCGTCGTGCACGTCGGTCGCGATGCCCGCGAGCCCGGCGGGCCCGTGGTAGACCGCGTACATGGACGCCGCGACGGCCAGCAGCACCTGTGCGGTGCAGATGTTCGAGGTCGCCTTCTCGCGGCGGATGTGCTGCTCGCGGGTCTGCAGGGCCAGCCGGAACGCCTCCGTGCCGTCGGCGTCCTTCGAGACGCCGACCAGCCGACCCGGGACCTGCCGCTCCAGCCCCTGCCGGACGGCGATGTAGCCGGCATGCGGGCCCCCGT
>CALMAD010000274.1 GCA_937859105.1 uncultured Propionibacteriaceae bacterium | reverse complement strand
GCCGACCTCGTCGGCGCCGGCGTCCTGGGCCTGCTGAGCCTTCTCGCCGGAGGCGAAGACGAGGACCCGAGCCGTCTTGCCAGTACCGTGCGGGAGGTTCACCGTGCCGCGGACCATCTGGTCCGCCTTACGGGGGTCGACGCCGAGCCGCATCGCGACCTCGACGGTCTCGTCGAACTTGGCCGAGGCGTTGCCCTTCACCAGGGTGAGGGCCTCCTCGGCGGTGTACAACTGCGCGTCGTCGATCTTCTCTTCGGCGGCGCGGTAAGCCTTGCTGCGCTTCATGACTGGTTTCCTTTCTGACCAGGTGTGGTGCGGGCCGCGCAGGCCCTGCCACGAATACCGACGCCCGGGCGTCCGGACGCCTTGGGTACTACTGAACGTCGATGCCCATCGAGCGGGCCGTGCCCTCGACGATCTTCATCGCGGCCTCGACGTCGTTCGCGTTCAGGTCGGGCAGCTTGGTGTTCGCGATCTCGCGAACCTGGTCCTTGCTGATCTTGCCGACCTTCTCCTGCGGCTTCGAGCTGCCCTTCGCCAGGCCCGCGGCCTTCTTGATCAGCTCGGCGGCCGGCGGCGTCTTCGTGATGAAGGTGAACGACCGGTCCTCGTAGATCGTGATCTCCACGGGGATGACGTTGCCGCGCATGGCTTCTGTCTTCGCGTTGTACTGCTTGCAGAATTCCATGATGTTGACGCCGTGCGGACCGAGGGCGGTACCGACGGGAGGTGCAGGAGTCGCAGCGCCCGCGTTCAAGGCAACCTTGACGAGCGCCGCTACCTTCTTCTTGGGAGGCATATTCGGGTCCTTGCTCTCTTTCTTCCAGGGGCCGGGACGCCCCTGCTGGTGACAATGCGGTGGCCCGGCACGAGGCCGGGCCGATCGCGAACACGTTCAGGTACGGGAAGGGTTACCCCTTCTGAACCTGCGTAAACGTGAGATCCACGGGGGTCTCCCGCCCCAGGATCTCGACCAGAGCCTTGAGCCGCTGGTTGTTCGCGTTGATCTCGGTGATGGTCGCGTGGACGCCCGAGAAGGGCCCCTGAACCACCATGACGGAGTCGCCCACGTTGAAATCGGCGACCTCCACCTTCTTCTTGCGCGGTGCCTGCCCGGACGCCTGCGCGTTCACCTTCGCCAAGACGGACGGGGCGAGCATCTTCTCGACCTCCTCCAGCGACAGCGGCACCGGCGAGCTCGCGTGGGCGACGAAGCCGGTCACCGACGGCGTGTGCCGGACGGCGGCCCACGACTCGTCGGTCAGATCCATCCGCACCAGCACGTAGCCGGGCAGGACCGTGCGCGTCACGGTCTTGCGGGCGCCGTTGCGAATCTCGACGACGTCTTCGGTCGGCACGATCGCTTCGTAGATGTGCTCCTCCATCCCCAGCGTCTTCACGCGGGAGTCGAGGTTCTGCTTCACCCGGTTCTCCATGCCCGAGTACGTGTGGATGACGTACCAGTCGCCGAGCTCGCCACGAAGCCGCTGGCGCAACTCTTCGAGCGCGGCCTCCTCGTCGGCACTCTCCTCGCCGGACGCCTCGGGCTCTTCCTCGTCGTCATCGGCCAGGTTCAGCGCGACATCGTCTTCGTCGGTCTCGGCGTCGTCACCCCCGAAGTCGAGGTTCAGATCGAGGTCGTCGGACGTCGACTCATCGCCCTCGGGCGCACCGAGGTCGATCTCGAAGTCGTCGTCCGACCCCGTCAGCGGGGCGTCATTCTCTTGAGTCACAAACTTCTCCGTCTTCTCCGGCCACTCAGCCGAGCAGCCTCAGCAGCAGCGCGCCGAAGCCCAGGTCGAGCAGCCCCACGTAGGCGATGATGAACAGCACGAACACCAGGACGACCACGAAGTACTGGCGCACCTGCAAGCCGGTCGGCCAGATGACCTTCTTCAGCTCGTCGACCGACTGGCGGACGAACTCCGCCGGCGTCGTGCCCTTGCTCCGCTTGGCACTCGCGGACGCCTTCCGACGCTTGGGCGTCGCCCCGTCCTTCTTCTCCACATCGGCGACCCGGCGCTGCGGGCGCGCGCTGCGCGCCGCCGCGGCCACCGACTCGGCCTCGGGCACCTGAGCGGCGTCGTCAGGGGTGAACGAGGACTCGCCGGCGCCATCAGCGCCCTGCCGCCGTTCCACCACTGCGATTGTCCTTCTCGTCGTCGGTTCGCCTGCAAGCCAGCGTACGTGCCGACCCGAGCAGGGCAAGAGGGACTTGAACCCCCAACCTTCGGTTTTGGAGACCGATGCTCTGCCAGTTGAGCTATTGCCCTTCGATGGGCCGCCCGAAGACGGTGCCACCAAGAAAAGGAGTGTACGGGGTTTGCTGCGCCGAGTCGAACCGACGCGGCGTCCCGCACCCCTCAGTCCAGGCTCACCCCCAGCAAGACCGGCTCGGGGACCAGCGTGACGCCGAAGGCGTCCCGGACGCCGTCGCGCACCGTCCGCGCGAGCGCGACCAGATCGGACGCCTTCGCCCCGCCCCGGTTCGTCAGGGCCAGGGTGTGCTTCGTCGACAGGGTGGCCGGCGGCGTCCCGTAGCCCTTGCCGAAGCCGGCGTGCTCGATGAGCCAGGCGGCGCTCGACTTGACCCGGCCGTCCGGCTGCGCGAAACGCGGGGCACCCTCGGGGAGCCGGTCGGCGTCCTCGGGCGTGAGCAGGGGGTTCGTGAAGAACGAACCCGCGCTCCACGTGTCGTGATCGTCGGGATTGAGCACCATGCCTTTCGAGCGCCGCAGCCCGAGCACGGTCTCGCGGACGTCGGTCATGGGGGCGCGCTGGCCCGCCTCGACGCCCAGCCGCCGCGCGAGTTCGCCGTAGCGGAGGCGCTCCGACAGGTCGCCCTGCAGGAACTGGAACATGACCTGCAGCACCACGTAGCGCCCCGGCTCGGCCTTGAAGCGCGACCAGCGATAGCCGAACTTGCAGTCGGAGTTCGCGAAGGTCTGGTACCAGCCGGTCTTGCGGTCCCACGTCCGGACGCTCCACAGCGTCTGGCTGATCTCCTGGCCGTAGGCGCCCACGTTCTGGATCGGGGTCGAGCCGACGGCGCCGGGGATGCCGGAGAGGGCCTCGATGCCGACGAGCTCGTTCTCGACGGCGAACGCGACCAGATCGTCCCACCGCTCCCCCGCCTCGACCGTCACCAGGACGCCGCCGCACGCCGCAAGGTCGATGTCGCAGAACGACTCGCTGATCTCGATGCCCTTGGAGGCCACGTGCACCACGGTGCCCGCGAACCCCTCGTCGGAGGCCAGGATGTTCGAACCGCCGGAAAGCACCAGCAGGTCGTCGCCGGCGGCGTCCACCTGCTTCACCGCCTCGACGATCTCCGCAGCGGAGTTGCCCTCCACCCAGCGGCCCACGGGGCCGCCGACCCGGAACGTCGTGTGATCGGACAGCAGCTCAGTCAACGGACACCTCCGCGGTGGCGGACCCGAGCACCTTGACGCCGTCGCACAGCGCGTCGATCGCGACCGTCGCGACGCCGTCGGCGACCTTCGTCACGCGGCCGGCGAACTCGACGAGCGCACCCTCGGCGTCGTCGGGCACCGGGACCGGCTTGGTGAACCGGACGCCGTAGCTGCGCACCTTCGCCGGATCGCCCGCCCAGTCGGTCACCACCCGAAGCGCGGTGCCCATCGTGAGCATGCCGTGCGCGATGCAGCCCTCGAGGCCGAGGGCTCGCGCATAGAAATCGGAGTAATGGATGGGATTGAAGTCACCGGACGCCCCCGCATAGCGGACGGCGGTCTCCCGGGTCAGGTGAACGGCCAGCCGCGGCAGCTCGGTGCCGACCTCGACGCTCATGCTTCCTCCTCGTTCTCGACCGGCCAGGTGTGCAGCAGCGTCGAGGACGCCGTGCACAGCTCTTCGCCGGCGGTGGTCGCCAAGAGCACGGCGATCGTCACGAAGGCCGTGTTCGCGCGGGCCCGGACGCCGTCGATCGTCAGCGTCGCGACGACCTCGTCGCCGGCGCGCAGCGGACGCCTCCAGGCGAACTTCTGATTGGTGTGCATCGTCTGCGACAGCGCGAGGTCGAGCTCGGGGTCGTCGAAGAGCGCGCCCCACGCGTCGGCCGCCAAAACGGCCGCGAACGTCGGCGGCGCGACAGGCTCGGCGCCGGCGTAGGCAGGGTTTTCGTCGCCGAGCGCACGAGCGAACTCGTGGATCTTGCCGGCAGTGACGAGATAGGGCTGGGTCGGGGGGTACGTCTTCCCCACGTGGGCCTCGCTGATGGGCATGGGTCACAGGCTAGTGCAGCGTCCACGCTTCGCGCCGGGCCGCCGCCACCGGGGGTTCCGCACGCTAGCCTTCGCCTGTGCGCAGTCTCCGCCTTGCTTTCGTGTCGATGCACACGTCACCGGCCGACCAACCGGGATCGGGCGACGCGGGGGGCATGAACGTCGTCGAGAGCCAGCAGGCGCTCGGCCTCGCCGCACTAGGCCACACCGTGGACCTCATCACCCGGCGCTCCCATCCGGACCAGCCCGACGTGGTCGAGCTGTCGCCGGGCGTCCGGCTGCGGCACCTGCCCGCCGGCCCGCCCAGGCCGCTCGCCAAGAGCGCGATCGACGCCCACGTCGCCGAGTTCGCGGAAGGGCTCCGGGGGCTCGAGCCGTACGACCTCGTCCAGTCGCACCACTGGATGTCGGGGGTCGCCGCGCTGTCCGTCGCGCGGGAGTGGGGCGTTCCGCACGTGCAGAGCTATCACTCGGTGGCAGCCCTGCCGGGCTCGCCGCTGGGCGAC
>CALMAD010000273.1 GCA_937859105.1 uncultured Propionibacteriaceae bacterium | reverse complement strand
CCCGTTGTCGGCGGACGTGATCCCGAGCGCCCGGCACAGGTTGCCGGGCCCGCGGGCGAGGGCGGTGTCCGCCACCCCGGGACGCCGGGCGCGGGCGGCGTCCAGACCGTCGACGATCTCGGCGCCGCGCAGGAGGACCGCGCTCGCCACCCCCTCCTCGCGGCAGGCGATGTTGCAGCAGTGGTGCCCGTGCATGGCGTACACGTAGAGGTGTCCGGGTCCGCCGAACATCACGGCGTTGCGGCGGCTCGGGCCCTTCCAGGCGTGGGACGCCGGGTCGCGCTCCCCCTCGTAGGCCTCGACCTCGACGAGCCGCGCGACGACGTCGCCGACCCGCAGCACACACCCCAGCAGCAGCGGCGCGACCTCCAGGCCCGGGCGGGAAAGGTCGGGGGCCGGCGTTCCGGCACCCACGTCAGGCCGGGACACCGTCGCGCGCCGGCGTGACGGACGGTTCGACGTCGGACAGCGGACGCAGGTGGCGGCACATGGCCGCCACCCTGCCACACCGCCGCAGCGGCGTCACCAGCCGCCGCCGCCCCCGCCGCCGAAGCCGCCGCCCCCGCCGAAGCCAGAGCCGCCGCCCGTGGCGGACGTCGGGGCCTGGGCGGACGCCGACACCGCCCCGCCGATCGAGTCGCCGAGGCCCCCCATCGCGCCGGCGAGGCCCCAGCCCGTGAACGTGCCCACGGGGCTGCCGTACCACCCGAGGTCGGGCTCGTAGCGGCCCTGCCGGGCGAGCTCCTCGAAGATCGCCGACCAGCGCTCGGCGACGCCGAACACGATGGCGTAGGGCAGGTAGCGCGAGAACACGTCGATGCCCTCCTCGAAGCGGATCTGGTCGGCCTCCGCGGTCCTCAGGTACAACTCGAAGCCCTTCGACTCGGCCAGCACCGCCGAGCCCTCGGCGGTGCGGCGTCCGAAGCGGTTGCAGACCGCGATCACGGCGATGCCGGCCACGATGCCGGCGAGCCCCAGCAGGCCCCAGCCGACCATCGACAGCGCGAGCCCCGCCAGGACGCCCACGACGACCAGGCCGACGCCGACGGCGATCGCGCCGGCGCGCACGGCGACGGGGTTGCGCGTGAACCAGTGCAACTCGTCGGTCGTGCGCTTCATCAGCCCGTCGCGAGTCTCGGGGACGAGCTGCGCATAGTCGCCGCCCTGCAGCTCCTCGGTCGTGACCTCGTCGCCCTGCCAGAAGAGTTGGTCGAGCACGGCCTGTTCGTAGGCGAGCCGCGGCTCGGCCGAGTCGAGCCGGGTGAAGCGCCAGACCTCGTCGTCCTCCGGCGTGATGCGCAGGTGCCCGCGCACGGCCAGGTCGATGACGGTCGCCGTCACATCCTCGTTGTCGGCCGTCGCGTCCTGCAGGACGCCGACCTCCCCGGGCGTAGCCCCGGCGGGCGGCGTGAACTGGACGGCGACGGGGGCGGCACCGTCGGCGTCCCCCACCAGAGCGTCCTGCCCCGACGCCGGCCGCAGGCCGGGCGTGAGACCGAGGTAGGCCTGGTCGCGGCCCGCGCGGCGGACCGCCAGCGCGACCCCGCCCACACCCAGCGCCATGAGCAGGGCGGTCGCGCCGCCGGTGACCGGCGTGAGGGGGAACATGTTGCCGGGGTGGTACCGCTTGGTGAATTGCGGCTCGGCCCCCACGAACGTGCCGGCGGGGAAGCCGGCGACGATCTGCACGGGCTCGTGCGCGGCGAGACCCGGCGCGGAGAACACGGCCGAGCGCCCGTTCTCGCTGGCTGCGCACGGGGTGTCGTAGCGCTCGCCGCGGAAGCAGGCGGCGCGCTGGATGTCGGCCGGCCCGGTCACGGTGGCGGTCGCCCCCGAAATCGGCACCTCCCAGCCGGGCCCGACGACGTTGTCGTTGAACTCGTCGAGGCCGCTGCCCGCGACGCGCGGCGCGACGAGCCCCCGGACCGTGTACTCGATGCGGTACTGCTGGACGCCGGTGTACTGCCGGTTCTCGTTGCCGATGCGGACCTTGAGGTTGCCGTCGTCGTGATCGATCTTGACGTCGGCGGCCGCGCCGGAGGGGCTGCTCACCTGGCCGAGCGTCACGTCGAGCGTGCGCCACAGGTCGGGGTTGCCCTCGACGCGCTGGCGCTCGGGGAACCAGACGTACGGCCCGTACCCCTCGTCGCCGGCGAAGTCGAAGTCGAGGTCGAGCCGGACGCGGGTCGTGCCGTCGGAGGCCACCTGCGCATCGACGTCATAGCGGGTGATGCGCCAGGAGTCGGGGGTGTCGTCGGCGGAGGCGGGCGTCGCCAGGAACGCGGCCGAGACGAGCGACAGCAGCAGCGTCGCCAGCGAGACGCCCACGAGCCGGCTCAGACGCCGCGCCCGACGTCGACGGGTCTGTCGGGGGTTCATGCGGGCAGCGTACCGGCCGGGCCGAGGCTGGACGTTTCCGGCGCAAAGGTCGCGAAACGGTGTCGTTGCGCATCCGCCCTGGCGTGTGCCCTCCGGGAGTGCCAAGAATAAGGGCTCCACATCACTCCCCCGTGGGCGTTTCTACCTGACGTTCTCCACCGCGGGGGGTGGAGAACGTCACACGGACACGTGCCCAGGAAAAGACCGTCCGACCGTGCGAGGGGGTGCCCATGTCAGATCTCGCCCGCGACCACCGCTCCGCGCCGCCCGAGGGCTGGCACGTCGAGCGGTGGCAGCGTCACCGCTACGACCGCCTGTACGTCCGGGACGCCGACGGCTCGCCGGTGGGCTGGTTCGACCTGACGTCCGGGGAGGCCCACGCCGTCGACCCGGCGCTGGAGGACCCCGTGCACCGCATGATCGATGACTGGCTGCTGCGCTGGCCCACCCGCTGAGACCGTCCTCGGGACGCGCGTCAGTGCGCGAGCACGTGCGCCAGCGCGCCGCGGAGGGCGGGCTGTTCGAAGGCGAAGCCGGCGTCCTGGAGCCGCTCGTACGAGACCCGCTGATCGGTGCGGACGAGCTGGTCGTAGGCGCCGCGCCCGAGCAGGAGGCGCGGGCCGAAGCCGGGCGTCGGGACGGCCGCCGGACGGTTCATCACCCGCCCCAGCCCCGCGGCGAACTCGCCCCACGTGGCCGGATCGGGCGCGACGGCGTTGTACGGCCCCGACAGCGGCTCCGCCACCGCGTACAGATAGGCGCGCGCGAGGTCGTCGAGGGTGATCCAGCTCACGGTGGCGTCGGGGTTGGTCAGCGGGCCTCCGAGCCCGACCGCGAACAGGGGCAGCATCGGCAGCAGCGCCCCTCCGGACGCACACAGCGCGATGCCCGTCCGCAGATGCGCCACCCGGACGCCTGCCGCCTCCGCGGGCGCGGCGGCGGCTTCCCAGTGCCGGACGACGTCCGCGAGGAAACCGCGCCCCGGCACCGAGTCCTCCCGCAGCGTCTCACCCGGACGCCGCGCCCCGTACAGCCCCACCGCGGACGCCTGGACGAGCGCCCGCGGGCGTCCGTCGGCGAGGCGGGCCAGGGCCCGCGCCAGCGTCGAGGACGCCAGCACGCGCGAGTGGTGGATCTCCTGCTTCGCCCTCCGCGTGAACCGGCCGCCGATGCTGCGTCCGGCCAGGTTCACAACGGCGTCCATCGGCTCGAGGACGCGCGGGTCGAGGCGTCCGTCGCGCGCGATCGTGCGGCCGGTGTCGGCCGCACCCGGGTCCCAGGACGCCTCGCCGGGCCCGGCCTCCCGGCGCACCAGCCGCGTCACCTCGTGCCCCCCGGACGCCAGCAGCGCGCACAGCTGCGTCCCGACGAGCCCGCTCGACCCCGCCACCGCGACGCGCAGCCTCTCGCCCAGCCGTGCGTGCAGCGCGAGGTCGCCGCGCAACTGGGCCGCCCGGAAGCGGAACAGGCCGGCCAGCCGCCCCTCCACGAGCCCGCGCGGCACCGGAACAGGCGTCTCCCAGTGGACCCGGTCGGTGATCGTGGTGCCCCCGTCGGGGGCGTCCGCGAACTCGTGCTCGTGCCGCCACCGGCGGAACGGCCCGGACGTCTGCTCGTCGACGAACCCCTCCCCCGGCGCGTACTCGACGTGCGTGAGCGCCCACGGCACCCCGACCGACCGCCCCGCGACGAGGGACGACCCGCCCGCGACCACGGGATGCGAGACGCGCAGCCTGACGGTGGACCCGGCGCGCAACCCGTCGGAGGGCGGCTCCACGATGGTCGCCATGCCGGGCGGCGTCAGCCGGACGAAGGCCCCCGGTCGCTCGTGCCAGGCGAAGACGTCCGCCCGCGAATGGGGCAGGTGCGTCGCGTGCTCGTAGACCGACATACCCCGGACGGTACCCCGCCCCGCGCCCGACGGAACGCATCCGACGGCGGCCAGTCGCGTCCGCCGGCCGGTAGCGTGGGCCGAAAGCCACCGCCCACGCCCGACCGACGGAGGAATCATGTCGCCCCGCACCATCGTCATCACCGGCGCCAGCGACGGCATCGGGGCCGCGGCGGCCCGACGACTCGCGGCCGCCGGCGACCGCGTCGCCGTGGTCGGCCGCAACCCGCGCAAGGTCGAGGCGGTCGCCGCCGACACGGGCGCCGACCCGTTCGTGGCCGACTTCTCCCGGCTCGGCGACGTGCATCGGCTCGCCCACCAGCTCTCCCGGACGTACGAGCGCATCGACGTCCTCGCCAACAACGCCGGCGCGATCGCGCACGAGCACCGCCTCACCGAGGACGGCCACGAGCTGACGCTCCAGGTGAACCACCTCGCGCCGTTCCTCCTGACCAACCTGCTGTTGGCGAAGCTCGTCACCTCGCGGGCGTCGGTGATCGCGACCTCGAGCGCGGCCGCGCGCGTCGGGCGCATCGACCTGGCCGATCCCGGCCTCGAGAAGGGCTGGTCGATGTGGCACGCCTATGCCGACAGCAAGCTCATGAACCTGCTCTTCACCCGCGCCCTGCACCGGCACCACGCGCTGGACGGGCTCAGCGCGGCGGCGTTTCACCCGGGCGTCGTGGCGAGCAGCTTCGGCGCCGGCGCCACCGGCGCGACGCGGTGGTTCTACTCCTCCCGCTTCGGACAGCGCGTGATGGCCACCCCCGACCGGGGTGCCGACACGCTCGTCTGGCTCGCCACCGGACGCCCGCCGCGCGACTGGGCCCCCGGCAATTTCTTCATCAAACGCCGCCCCCACCGG
>CALMAD010000272.1 GCA_937859105.1 uncultured Propionibacteriaceae bacterium | reverse complement strand
GGGTCCGGCCGGGGTGTCGCGGGCGAACCGTTTCCACGGAGGCCCCTAGGATTCTCGGCATGGTCAACCCCGCACTCGGTTCCGTGCGCCGTTCCCTCGGTCTCCTCGTCCTCGCCGCCGCGATCGCGGTGGCGGTGCTGGCGCTCTGAGAAGCCGGAGACGGCTCGACGAGGTGGAGAAGAGTCTGCCGCGTCCGGAGCGCGAATGACGCGGCGCCGACCCCGTCTGGGGTCCAAGAGAGCCACCTATCGGACTCGAACCGATGACCTACGCTTTACGAGAGCGTCGCTCTACCAACTGAGCTAAGGTGGCGCGGCCTGACGGCCGGTGCACAACTATAGCGGGGCGGCGGCGTCCCCAAGAAATCGGCGGGTGCGCGGCCGCGCGGGTCACGAGCAGCGCGTCCCGTCGGCGGGCACGACGCCCCGGTTCAGGTACCCGCGCACGGCGTCGTCGACGCACGCCGACCGCCCGTACGCGACGTGCCCCTGGCCCTCGAACGTCAGCAGCACCCCCGAGTTCAGGCGCCGGGCGAGGTCCTCGGAGTACTCGTACGGCGCGACCGGGTCGTTGCGGCCGCCGACGACCAGGATGGGCGGCGCGCCGGCGGCGTCCACCTTCTCGAGCGGGCCGACCGGCGCCACCGGCCAGGTCGGGCAGACGTACTGCGGGCCCCAGTACTCGCCGAAGAAGGGCGCCTGCCGCTTCGCCTCGGCCCACCGGACGCCCGCCTCGGCGACCGAGATGCGCGGCCGGTCGGCGCACGGGATCGCCTGGAACGCCCCCAGCATGCCGCCGTAGCCCCCGGACGCGTCGCGCCCGTAGATCCGGTTGCTCGCCATCTTGAGCAGCGACCCGTCGCCGCGGTCGAGCTCGTCGAGCGCGCGCTCCAGCAGCGGCGTGGCGAGCGTCCCGGCGTACAGGGCCCCCGCGAGGCCGGCGGCGGCCTGGGACTGCGTGAGCTTCTGGTCCCCCACCGTGAGGGGGTGGCGGTCGAGCCGGCCGAGCATCGCCCGCAGCGACGCGATGACCTCCTCGCGGGTGCTGCCCCACCGGCAGCCGGTCGCGGCGCAGGTCGACGTGAAGGCGTCCAGGGCGCGGTCGAAGCCGACGGTCTGGGCGACCGGCGAGCGTCCGGTGACGTCGACGCCGGCGTCCAGCACCATCCGCGAGACCCGCCCCGGGAAGAGTTCGGCGTAGTAGGCGCCGAGCATCGTGCCGTACGACTGCCCGACGTAGGTGAGGCGCTCCTCGCCGAGGACGCCGCGCAGGATGTCGAGGTCGCGCGCGTTCTCCTGCGTGGAGATGTGCGCGAGGACGTCCCCGGTGTTGCGCAGGCAGGCCTGCCCGAAGCGGCGGCTGCCCTCGATGAGGGCCTCGTTCTCGGCGGGCGTGTCGGGCGAGAGGTCGAGCGCGACGTAGGCGTCCGCGTCCGCCCCCTCCAGGCAGCGGACCGGGTGCGAGCCGCCGACCCC
>CALMAD010000271.1 GCA_937859105.1 uncultured Propionibacteriaceae bacterium | reverse complement strand
TGGGCCCGGTGGCGTCGTCCACCAGCGACGGCTGCGACGGACGTCGCCGCGCCCCCGGCCTGGGCTTCACGACGACCGTGTCCTCGGTGTCGGGCTGCTTCTCCGGTTGTTTCGTCGCGGACGCCGCCGGCTTCTCGGGCGCGCCGGTCTCCTCGGACGCCGGCTGCGGCTCCTCCTCGACGGACGCCGGCTGTGGCTGATCCTCGGACGACGCCGACTCGGGGGCGGTACCGGCGGAGGGCTCGTCGGGGACGGGAGCCTCGGCGGGGGAGGCCGCCTCGTCGGGGACGGGCGCCTCGTCCGGGACGGGCGTCGCGTCGGGGGCCTCGGCGGTCGGCTCGGGCTCCGGGACGACGGGCTCCACCACCGGGTCGGGCACCACGACGGCGGGTTGGGGGACGGGCTCGCCCGGCGGCACTGCGGTCGCATCGGGCTCGTCCGGCGCTTCCTCCTCCCGCGGCTCGTCGGACGCACCCTCCGGCTGCGCTTCGACGGCGGGCCCGGGTTCGGGCTCCGGAGCGGGCTCGGGTTCGGGCTCAGATTCCGGTTCCGGCTCGGGCTCCGGTTCCGGTTCCGGTTCCGGTTCCGGTTCCGGAGCGGGGGTCGGCTGAACGTCCTCCACCGGCTCGGGCACCTCGTCGCCGAGGTCGCGCTCGGCGGCCGTCGCGGCGTCCAGGGGCGGGATGACCTGGGTCGGCTCGCCCTCGTCGTCGTCGGCGGTCTCCTCCCCGGCGTCCTCCACCACCTCGTCGGGACCCGCGTCGAGGGCCACCGGGCCGGGCTCGTCGCCGAGTGGATGAATGAGGCCCGAGTAGATCTTCACCGAGTCCTCGTCGAAGCTGGCGAGCATGTCGTACAGCACGTCCATGTCGGCCGAGCGCCCGGGCACGATGTCGTACACCCCGTCGACCTCGGTCAACTCGCCTTCGCGGAACGCGTCCTCCACGTCGGTCGCGCTCGGCGCGTACGGCGGGGCCAGCCGGCGGACCGGCTCCTCGTCGCCGACGTCGGCCCCCGACTGCGCCGACGGCGCCGATGCGGCCGATTCGCCCGAGGCGTCGTCGTCGGACGCGGGGGACTGGATTGCCCGGACGATCGCCAACTCGTCGTCGGGGGACGGATCGATGACCACGACCTCGTCGCCGATGAGCCACCGGGCGTCGTCGTTCGACGCGACGCTGAACCGCCCGGCCACGTCGTAGACGAACAGCGCGTCCCGCGGGGGCTGCGCGGACGGGAGGGCCGCGCGGACCTGCCAGCGGCGTCCCTCGATCTTCCACGCGTCCCACTCGATCGTGTCGTCGTCGACGCCTCGGGGACCGAGGTGCTCGCGGACGGCCGCCCGCAGCCCCCGGTTCGACGACGTCTCGCCCCGGCGGCGGATCGTGTGCGTCTGGGCGAGGCCGGCGACGTGCTCGCGCTCCGCGATGACCGGCGCAGCGAAGGCGGCCAGCTTCTCGGCCGGGACGCCTGCCGCGCGCGCCACCTCGTCGACCGACTCCCCGGCCCGGATGCGGGCCTGGATGTCGCGGGGTCGCAGTGCACTGTCCATATAACCGATTCTCCACTTGTCGAGCTGCGGACGCCTCGGCCGGATCGTCGGGAATAGGTGCGCGCCCGCCGTCGTTCCGCCCGGTGAGCGTGCACCGACGGGCCCCGAGGCCCCCGACCATGCGGTGGGCGATGCCCGGCAGGCTTTGCCTAGGTAGTAACCTACCGCGTCACGAAGGGAAAACCGGGTGACCGCGGCGTCCGTGGCGAATTATCATTCGCCGGTGCGCACGCTCGGGGAACGTGTGATATGTATTCCCCGGGTTTTGCCCCCGTCGACTAAGGAAGGAACCATGGCCACCGACTACGACGCCCCTCGCAAGACGGACGAGGAGAGCGAAGACAGCATTGAGGAGCTGAAGACCCGACGTAACGACAAGAACTCGGGCAAGGTCGACGAAGACGAGGTCGAGGCCGCAGAAACGTTCGAACTGCCCGGAGCCGACCTCTCGCACGAGGAGCTCACGGTCCGCGTCCTGCCGCGGCAGGCCGACGAGTTCACGTGCATGTCCTGCTTCCTGGTGAAGCATCGCAGCCAGATCGCGAAGGTGAAGGACGGCAAGATCTACTGCGTCGACTGCGCCGGCTGACCGCTCGCGTCGCTCCTCCTCCACGACAGGCAAAGAAGAACGCCGCCGTCCCGATCGGGACGGCGGCGTCGTGAGTTGCGGCCTGGCTACAAAGACACGTGGACGTTGCGCATGTTCGGCGGCAGATGGCCGGTGAACTTCTCCCAGCGGTTGGCCGCGAACCGGTTCACCACCAACTGCGAGAGCGCGATGCCGAGGCCGCCGGCGACCGCCCACAGCATGGCTTCGGTCAGCGGCGTGGCCGGATCGTTCGGGTCCGGCGGCTCATCGCCCGTGACCGCTCGCCACAGGCCGTCGACGACCTTGTGCGCGGCGATCGTGCTGCCGGCCGCGATGAGGCCCGAGTAGGCGTTCCACATGATGTTGCGCGTCACGCTCATGGGGTGCTCCTCCTTGTCAGGTGGGACAGGCGCGGCTCCCCGCGCGCTGGTCATTCTAGCCAGGGTCACCGCTCACGCTAGGTTAGGGCGGTGATCTATCGCGAGAAGCTGCGTTGTCCCCTGTCGTATTGGGTGATCGCCGCGGCGTTCGGCCTGTCGTTCGTGACGGCCGTGGGCTTCTACGTCGGGCCCTGGGTCGCGGTCGCCTCCGGGGTGGTGACGGCGCTCGGCATCGCCGCCGTCCTGTGGCAGATCGGCCGCGTCGAGATCGTCGTGGACGATCGCGGGATCACGGTCGAGAGGTCCCTGCTGGAGTGGTCCTACGTGGGGAGCGCGGCCGCGCACGACGCCGCGGCGACGCGCGACCGTCTGGGCCGGGACGCCGACGTGCGGGCGTTCGTGGTGGACCGTCCATACCTCGCGGAATCGGTCGAGATCGCCGTAGACGACGCCGCCGACCCGCATCCCTACTGGTTGGTGGGCACGCGGCAGCCGCAGCAGTTGCTGGCCGCGCTGTCCTCCGGACGCCCGCGGAGCGAGCAGGAGGCGTCCGATGAGTGAGGCGGAGCCGGTGGAGGTGCTGCTGCAGCGGCTCGATCCCGAGCTTCCCGCTCCCCGATACGCGCACGCCGGGGACGCCGGGGCCGACCTGGCCACGCGCGTGGACGTCCGGCTGGAGCCGGGGCAGCGCGTCCTGGTGCCCACGGGTGTCGCGATCGCGGTGCCGGACGGCTGGGCGGCGTTCGTCCATCCGCGGTCGGGACTCGCGGCCCGCGCGGGCCTCACGATCGTGAACGCGCCGGGCACGGTGGACGCCGGCTACCGCGGCGAGATCCGCGTCTGTCTCCTCAATACGGACGCCCGCGAGGCCATCGTCCTGCGACGGGGTGACCTGATCGCGCAGCTAGTCTTCCAACGGGTAGGACGGGCCCAGTTCACCGAAGTGCCGCGGCTACCCTCGAGTGCACGTGGCGACGGTGGTCACGGATCCACCGGCGGAGTCAGTCAATGGTCGGACGAGGCGTCCGGCGAGATCGAAGGGGATGGCCAGTGATCTTTGGGCGTAGGAACCGCAAGGCGGCCGAGGCGCCCGTCGAGGTCCTCGACGGCGACGAGACCACGCGGGACGCCGAGGTCTCCCAGGCGGATCTCGACGAGGACGCCGCCGAGATCGAGGGGGCGTCCTCGACCGTCGACGACGGTACCGACGAGCCGCTCGACGATCAGTTCGACGACGAGGACGCCGACGACCCGGACGCCGGTGAGGGCGTCCGTGCCGACGGCCCGTTCGACCACTCCGAGGTCGATCTGGACGCCGACGACGTCGAGCGCCTGACGTTCGGCCCCCTGGTGGTCACGCCGGTCCCCGGCATGAACCTGCAACTCCACGGCGACGAGCAGACCCAGCAGATCTACGCGGCGCTGGCGATGTATGAGGATTCGGGGCTGGAGCTGGCGCTCTTCGCCTCGCCGCGCAGCGGCGGCCTCGCCAAGGAATTGCTGGAAGACACGATCGAGGAGGCCGAGCAGGCCGGCGGCAGCGCCGAGGTCGCTGAGGGCCCGTTCGGGTCCGAGGTGCGGCGCGTCCTTCCGGTCGAGGG
>CALMAD010000270.1 GCA_937859105.1 uncultured Propionibacteriaceae bacterium | reverse complement strand
GGGGGCTTGGCGCGGCCTCCCAGAAGCTCTCGCCCGGCTCGGGCGGAACGTCCTCGGGGTCGGGCGGGGGCTCGTCGAGCCAGAAGGGGCGCTGTTCGTCGGTCACGAGTCCACCCTGTCACGCCGCTCCGACAGTTTTGCGGTGGGCCGTCGGCCGGCAGGGGGTGCTCCTGCCGGCAGCGAGGACGCCCGGGGTGTGCTGTCACACATTCGCCACTCGATCCTCCCCGGACCGGCAATCAGCCCCCCGGACGCATCGAGTGGTGACCCTGTGACAGGCCCTCTCGCCGCCCGCCCGGACAGAGCGCCGCGGGCTCGGTAAGTTGCCCCCATGCTCGGATTCGGGATCATCGGCACCAACTTCATCAGCGATTGGTTCGTGGACGCCTGCCGTCGCGCCGGCTGCGAGCCGGTCGCGGTGTACTCGCGGACGCAGTCCACGGGTGATGACTTCGCCGGACGCCGCGGCATCGCGCACGCGGTCGACTCGTTGGACGCCCTCCTGGCGCTCCCCGGCGTGGACGCCGTCTACGTCGCCAGCCCGAACGGTGCTCACCTCGAGCAGTCGCTGGCCGCGTTCGCCGCGGGCAAGCACGTCCTGTGCGAAAAGACGCTCGGCACGAGCCTCGACGAGGCCACCCGCATCGTCGAAACCGCCCGTGACCAGGGGCTCGTCGTGCAGGAGGCGGTGCGTCCGGTGCACGACCCGGCCTACGACCTCATCCGGGCGAACCTGCCGCGGCTGGGCGCCCTGCGGTCGGCGCGCTTCGAGAAGCTGCAGTACTCGTCGCGCTACGACCGCGTGAAATCGGGCGAGCACCTCAACGCGTTCGACCCGTCGCTCGGCAACTCGTCACTGGCCGACATCGGCGTCTACACGCTGCAGCCCGCGCTCGACCTCTTCGGCGCGCCCGCGCGCTCCGCCGGGGCGAGCGTCTGGCTCCCCAACGGCTTCGAGGCGTCCGGCACGATCCTGCTCGCCTACGACGGGTTCGTCGCCACGTGCGACTACTCGAAGATCACCTCCGGCATCGGGCCGAGCGTGATCGTCGGCGAGGCCGGCACCCTGACGATCGACTCCATGTCGCAGCCCGGCGTCGTCACGTTCCACGAGCGCGGTGGCGACGTCGACGTGCTGCTCGACGAGCCCGATCGCCCGGACTGGTCGAACATGCACCACGAGATCGCCGCCTTCGCCGGGTACGTCGAGCGCGGCGAGTTCCCCGAGCGGTTCGCCGCGGTGAGCCTGGCCGCCCGCGCCCTCATGGACGAACAACTGGCCCGCACGCCGGCGTCCTGAGCGCGGGACGCCGCCGCTTCTCGGAGGCGACAGGTAGCATCGCCAAGCGATGAGGAATTACCCCGACTGGGTGCTGGCGTTCACCGACGCGGAGTTGGAGCGCCGGTTCGGCGCCGACACCGTGGCGCGAGGGCAGGCGTACGCGCAGCAGTCGCGGGTGGGCCGCGTCCAGGTGACGTCGGGCACCCACGTGCTGGGTGCGGTCCAGGGCAGCGGCCGGTCGTCGTACGAGACGCTGCTGATCTGCCAGCGGGGGCCGGCGTCCCTGGTGACGTCGTGCACGTGCCCGGTGCGCACGAACTGCAAGCACGCCGTCGCCCTCATCGTCCACATGCGCGACGCGAGCCGGCGCGCCGAGACGCCGTCGTGGCAGCGCACGCTCAACCCGCTGATGCGGCGCACCCCGGTCGGCGGCGGCGGTGCCCGGCTCGCCCTCCAGTTCGAGGGGGAGGGGTCGCATCTCAGCCTGCGTCCGCTGAAGCGGGGCAACCGCGAGGTGTGGGTGAAGTCGGGGGCGACGTGGGACGATCTGCGGTTCCGCGGCAACGCCCTCGCCGGCGCGCATCGGGACGCGCTGCTCGCCATCGCCGCGTCGCGCCGCCGCAGCGACTTCCCGTACGGCTACCGGGCCGACGCGCTGCCGATGTCGGAGTTGCGTCCGGACGTCTGGCAGCTGCTGCGCGCCGCCCGCAACGCCGGTGTGGAGTTCGTGGACGCCGATCGTCGCGCCGACGCGCCCCGGCTCCTCGGCGATCCGGTCGTGCCGGGCCTCGATCTGGACGCCGACGAGGCCTCCCCCGGAGAGCCCGGCGGCGTCGTGCTGCGGCCGACGCTGCGGCTCGGCGAACAGGAGCTGCCGGTGCCGGCGGGCGCGCTGATCGGGCGTCCCGCGCACGGCCTCGCCTACCGCGAGGCCCCCGACCCGGCGCTCACGGGGTCGCTCGCCTACGGCGTCCCCCGCGGACGCCTCGTGCTCGCCCCGCTCAGCCGTTCGCTCACCGAGGCCGAGCAGCCGCTCTTCTACGCGGACCAGCGGGTGCGGGTGCCGGCGTCCGACCTGGGGCTGTTCGCCAGCGGCTTCCTGCCGCAGCTGCGCACCCACCTTGACGTGGTCGTCGCGCCCGAGGTCGTCCTGCCCGAGGCGTCCGCGCCCGCGCTGCTGTGCCGGGTCGAGTTCGGCGACAAGACGGCGTCGGTGCACTGGGGGTTCCGCTACCGCGTCGGCGAACGGACGCACGACCTGGGTCTGACGCCCGAGGCGTCCGAGCCGCCGCTGCGCAACCCACCGGCCGAGGAGGCGCTGGCCGAGTCGGTGCCCGAGGGCCCGTGGCGCATGGACGCCCCCGGCGGCGGCGTCGAACTGCGGCCCACCTTTCTGACCGGGCTGCCCCTGATCGAGTTCGTGTCGCGAACGCTGCCGGACCTCCGCGATCGCGACGACGTGGAGGTCGTGCTGAACCGCGAGCCGCCCGACTTCCGCGAGGCCGAGGAGGCCCCGACGGTGAACCTGTCGGTCACCGACTCCGATGCGGGCGACTGGTTCAACCTCGGCGTCGAGGTGACGATCGGTGGCGAGAAGGTCCCGTTCGGGCCGCTGTTCACCGCGCTCTCGCTGGGCGACGACCACCTGCTGCTCGACTCGGGCACCTGGTTCTCCCTCGACCACCCCGAGCTGGAACAGCTGCGCGCGCTGATCGAGGAGGCCCGCGTCCTGGTCGACCGGGACGGGGACGGGTTCCGGCTGCGTCCGGAGCACGCGGGCCTCTGGGACGACCTCGTCCGGCTCGGCGTGGTCGCCGAGCAGTCGGCCGCGTGGCAGGAGGCGGTCGGGGCGCTGCTTGATCTCGACGAGCTTCCGAACGCCGCGCCGCCGGCCGGCCTGCGCGCCGACCTGCGCCTGTACCAGATGGTCGGCTACCGGTGGCTGTCGTTCCTGTGGCGCAGTCGGCTCGGCGGAATCCTGGCCGACGAGATGGGCCTCGGCAAGACGCTGCAGGCGCTCGCGCTCGTGGCGGCGACGCGGGAGTCGGGGGAGGCGTCCGCCCCGGCGCTGGTCGTCGCGCCGACGTCGGTGCTGGGCACGTGGGCGTCCGAGGCGGCGCGGTTCACGCCGGGTCTGCGCGTGGCGACGATCACCGAGACGCAGAAGCGTCGCGGCGTCCCGCTGGGCGAGGTGGCCGAGGGGGCCGACCTCGTGCTCACCTCGTACACGCTGCTGCGGCTCGAAGCCGAGGACTACCAGGCGCAGGAGTGGTCGGTCGTCCTGCTCGACGAGGCGCAGTTCGTGAAGAACTACGCGTCGAAGGCCTACCACGCGGTGCGTCGGCTGCGGTCGCGGCTCAAGATCGCGCTGACGGGCACGCCGCTGGAGAACAATCTCATGGATCTGTGGTCGCTGCTGTCGATCGCCGCGCCCGGGCTGTTTCCCGATCCGAAGGCGTTCACCGAGGTGTACCGCAAGCCGATCGAGGCGGGCGAGTCGGAGGTGCTGGGGCGGCTGCACACGCGCATCCGGCCGCTCATCCTGCGGCGGACGAAGGCGGCCGTGGCGTCCGAGTTGCCGCCGAAGCAGGAGCAGGTCGTCCCGGTGGAGCTGACGCCCGCCCACCGGCGCATCTACGACCGGCAGCTGGCGCGCGAGCGGCAGAAGGTGCTGGGGTTGGTGGGGGAGCTCGGGCGCAACCGGATCACGATCCTGCGCTCGCTGACCCTGCTGCGGCAGCTCAGCCTCGCGCCGGTGCTGGTCGACCCCGAGCATCCGGCGCACGCGGCCAAGCTCGACGTGCTGGTCGAGCTCATGCGCGGGCTCATCGACGAGGGGCACCGGGCGCTCGTGTTCAGCCAGTTCACCGGATTCCTGGCGCTCGTGAAGAAGCGGTTGGACGCCGAGCACATCGGCTACGAATACCTCGACGGGCGCACCCGCGACCGGGCGGCGCGCATCGACGCGTTCAAGCACGGGGACGCCCCCGCGTTCCTGATCTCGCTGAAGGCCGGCGGGTTCGGGCTGACGCTGACCGAGGCCGACTACGTGTTCATCCTCGACCCGTGGTGGAACCCCGCCGCCGAGACCCAGGCCATCGACCGCACCCACCGCATCGGCCAGGACAAGCCGGTCAACGTCTACCGGCTCGTCTCGACGGACACCATCGAGGAGAAAGTCGTCGCCCTCCAGCAGCGCAAGAGGGACCTCTTCGACCAGGTCGTCGGGGCGGCGTCCGATGTGGCGGCCCCGCTGTCCGCGGAGGATATTCGGGGGCTCTTGTCCTGAGGGGCGTTTCTACCTGACAGAATCCACACTGGGGTGTGGAGGTTGTCACACGCCCCGGGAACTTTTCTCCCTGACGAAGTCCACACCCAGGTGTGGACTTTGTCGCACACGTCCCGGGCGGGCTCGTGTGCGCGTCGATGGCGACCCGCAGCGACGCAGCCGCTGACGTTGATCGCGAAGGACGCCCCGGCCCGCGGGATTGACGTCTACCGGGATCTCAGATGTCCAGGTCTTCCACCGCCGGCCGGGCCTGGGCCTCGGCGATCGCGTCGACGACATCGTCCGGCAGAGCGGTCCGCATCGCGGCGATGTCGGGGAACACCTGAAGGGTGCGATCCTCGTCGTAGAAGTCGTCGTCCCACGTGCGCGGGTCGCTCCAGGTCGCCGTGTTGTCCGGCGCCATGCGGGACCAGTCCGGCTCGTCACGCCGATAGACAGCGAACTGCTCCTTCGCGGTGACGTACACGGAGTACCGCACGACGCGCAGGTCGTGTCGCTGCGTGATGCTGATGAGGGTTCGACCCCGGAAACGCTGGCGACGGGTCAGGCCATTCTCGGTGACGTCCAGCTCGATGATCTGAGTGGCGGGCATGTGTGTTTTCCCTTCCCGGCGAACGTAGAGCTTGATGGCGGCCGTGACCGCCGGCGACAGGCCGCCCGCTATCGATGCCGCCCTCTCGAACAGAGGGAGGTCGGCGTCGGCCACGTAGATGGTCTTGTTGGGCACCTACGTATATTGACTACGTATACGCGCCTTCGTCAAGAGTGGTGCAGGCTCATTGACGCCCTGGACGCCTTCGTTGCTGCCGTCCCTGAGGCGTCGAGAGGACGCCCGCGCGGCGTCCGTCCTCTTGGGAATCCCGGATGCTCGCTACGATCCGGCCATGACATCGCAGCCCACCGGGTACGCAGAGCGGCGCGACGGCGTCCTCGCGATCGTGGTCTCCCGCCAGATCGAGGCGACGATCGACGACGTCTGGGGCTGGATCACCACCCCTGACAAGCTCGAACAGTGGATCGGGACGTGGTCGGGCGACCCCGCGCAGGGCGTCGTGGACTTCCTCATGCTCGCCGAGGGCGCCGACAAGCCTGAGCCGATGCGTGTCCGGACGTGCGTCCCCCCGACGACTCTGCACGTGACCGCCGAATCCACGATGGGTCACTGGCTGGTGAACATCGACCTCGAGGAGGCGTCCGCGCGAACGACCCTGTCGCTCACCCACCTCAATGTGCCCGCGGACATGCTCGGCGCGGTCGGCGCCGGGTGGGAGTACTACGTGGATCGCCTGGTCGCCGCCCTGCGTGGCGACGACGTCGCCGCGATTGATTTCGAGGCCGACTACTTTCCGGCGCTGGCCGACCGCTTCTCGATTCCGCCGGAGGGGTGACGCGGCCGCGCCGCGTTCAGCCCGGCTGAGGTCTCCGAGTGGGACGCCGCGGGCGTCGCGAGTGGGACGCCGCGGGCGTCCGGGTTGCTTGTGCCGGGCTTAGGGGGTGCAGGACGCCCTCGGGCCTCCGGTGCAATCCTGACGCGCGGCGTGCGCTCAATGGGGGCGAGGGACCGGTCGAAATGCCCCCACTCGATTCGGGTTTCCCGTGGAGGCTGAGCGTGCATCGGCGAGGAGACCCTCATCGAGTGGTGGCGAATCGACTGCTCGGCGTCGCCGGCCCACCCGGCCGAGTGGCCGGGAGCGCGAGGCGTCCGGTCGGGCAGGTCGAACCTGCCGACGGCGTCTCGGGAGCGCGTGTGACATTCTCCACATCCCAGTGTGGAGAATGCAGCGTAGAAACGCACACGGGGCGTGTGACGTTCTCCACATCCCAGCGTGGAGAATGCAGCATAGAAGCGCACACGGGGTGGGCGGCAGCACCCTCCCAGAGGCGACGGAACGTGCACGCAATCCGACGCCCCTCCGCGCGCGATAACGTGGCGAGGTGACCGTGACCACGTTCCTCCTGCTCATCCTCGCGGGCGCGGCCGCGGGGTTGGTCGGGTATTTGACGGGGCTGGCGTCCTTGGTGAGCTATCCGGCGCTGCTGCTCGCGGGACTCCCGCCGGTCTTGGCGAACATCACCAACACCCTCGGACTCGTCGGCGCGGGCGCCGGCTCGACGGTCACGGGAGCGCGCATCTTCCTCATGGACGACCTCAAGGTCAACCCCCGCCCCATGCTCACCCAGGTGGTCGTCGCGGCGCTCGGCGGGCTGACGGGAGGCGTCCTGCTGATCACGACCGGGGAGTCGAGCTTCGCGCACATCGTGCCCTGGCTGGTCGCATTCGCGTCCGCGTTACTGCTTCTCAGCCCCCGGATCAAGCGCCTCCAGGGGGGCCACCGCGTCCCGCAGCGGGTGAATCTCGCGCTGCTGTTCTGCGTGTGCATCTACGGCGGATACTTCGGGGCGGGCGCCGGCGTGATCTACCTGGCCGTCACCGCGCTGGCGTCGCAGATGACGTTCGAGAAGTCCGTGTTCGTGAAGTCCATGCTGCTGGCCGTCAGCAACCTGGCGGCGGCCCTGTTCTTCATCGCGTTCGGGCCCGTCGACTGGCTCGCCGCCCTCGCGCTCGGCGTCGGCTGCGTCGCGGGCGGGTACGCCGGGCCGCCGATTCAGCGGCTCATCCCCGAGCGCGTTTTGCGCTGTGCGATCGGGATCGCCGGCTTCGGTCTCGCGCTCTGGCTCGCGCGCGGCTGAGCCGCGCGGTCGTCCGCGCGACCGGACGCCTCCCGCCCGGGTGACGCGCGCTCCGTCCCCAGGACGCCGGACACCCGGCGTCCGGACGCCCCGGGCGCGCGTTCACCACGCCGTCACCGTTCTTGC
>CALMAD010000269.1 GCA_937859105.1 uncultured Propionibacteriaceae bacterium | reverse complement strand
CTCGACGGCGCGGATGTAGAGGTCGGTCCGCGTGTCGGCCGGACGCCCCACCTCGGTGTACTTCTTGCGGGCGCGCAGCAGGTACTCGCGGGCGGTCTGCTCGCCGACCTCCATGCGGCGCGCGACCGACTTCAGCGGCAGGCCGGTGGCGTACAGGCGCAGCGCGTCGGCCTCGCGCGGCGTCAGGTTCGGGATGCGGGCCTGGTCGTCGTCGAGCGCGGCCGCCCAGTCGGAGCTCAGGTACGGCTCGCCGGCCTGCAGGCAGCGGATCGCCTCGACGAGCTCCTCGAGCTCGTCGTTCTTGCCCACGATGCCGGACGCCCCTGCGCGGAAGCACGCGGACACGAGCGTCCGGCGCGTCTCCTGGGTGTAAAGCAGCACCTCGCAGCCGACGTCGTGCAGCAGGCGCACGTTCTCCGCCGGGACGCTGTCGTCCGCGAGCTGAAGGTCGAGCAGGGCGATCTCGGGGCGGGGGGCCAACTCGGCCGCTTCCTGCGCGGTGGCGCAGGTAGTGATGCCGGCGTCCCGAAAATACTCGCGCAGGCTCGCCGCCACGCCTCGCAAAATGGCGGGGTGGTCGTCGACGATCACCAGTCGGAGTTGTGGCATGTCCCTATGATGACAGCACGCAGGGCGAAGTTCGCGGCATCCTGTCCACATTAATGGGGACATACCGGCCGGGGGAGTGGGGTTTAGTCTCGTGGGTATCCCCCCACGCGGGGGACACCGAAGGGATGAAGCTCTCGTGGGACCGGGGCTTCACCGACGGACACAGTGGGGCGGATCTGGGGGGATCCGCCCCTTTCCGCGTCCGGATGCCGGTTTCTTCGGCGCCGCCCGGCGGCCTTTTTCGCATTCGAAATCGACCATACGTTTGGGCTACGAAACCGTAGGTGTCGCCAACCTGACGCCAATTTTGGGGCGTCGATCTCTCATCATTCGGACGCCGCGCGCCTCAGGCGTCCGCGAGCACGTCGCCCAGGTCGTAGGCGGGCGCACGATCGATCTGCGCGAGCGTGCAGGACGCCGGCTCGCGATCGGGACGCCAACGCACGAACTGCGCCGCGTGCCGGAACCGGACGCCTTCCAACTGGTCGAACCGGACCTCCATCACGAGCTCGGGCTCCAGCGGGACGAAGCCCGTGTCCTTCGCGCCCGAGAACCGCGACCGCTCGGTCTCGGCGTGCACGGGGCGACCGTCGGCGTCCCGGCGGACCAGCGGCTCGAGCAGTTCGATGAGCTGCTCGCGGTAGGCGTTGCTGAAGGCGGAGGCGCCGCCGACGGGGAGGAGGCGTCCGTCGGCGTCGTAGAGCCCGAGCAGAATCGAGCCGACGCCGCGCCCGGACTTGTGGACGCGGTAGCCGTAGGGCACGACGTCGGCGGTGCGGGAGTGCTTGATCTTGAACATGGTCCGCTTGCCGGGGGCGTAGGGCGCCGCGGCGGGCTTCGCGACCACCCCGTCGAGCCCGGCGCCCTCGAACTGCTCGAACCAGCGCTGGGCGAGGGCGGGGTCGTCCGTGGTGCGGGTGACGTGGATCGGGTCGCCGGGCGTCAGGTGGGCGAGCGCCTCGACGAGCGCGGCGCGGCGCTCGCGGTAGGGGAGGGGCATGAGGTCGTCGTCGCCCAGCGCGAGGATGTCGAAGCAGACCAGCTCGGCCGGCGTCTCGCGCGCCAGCTTCGCCACGCGGGACGCCGCGGGGTGGATGCGCTGGCTGAGCAGGCCCCAGTCGAGGCGCTCCGCGCCCGGCTCGCCCCACCGGACGACCACCTCGCAGTCGATCGCCGCGCGCTCGGGGAACAGGCGACGGACGGCGTCCACGACCTCGGGGAAGTAGCGCGTGAGCGGCTTGCTGCCCCGGCTGGCGAGCTCGACCTCGTCTGAGTCGCGGAGGGCGATGCAGCGGAAGCCGTCCCACTTCGGCTCGTAGGCGAGGCCGCCTTCGACCTTGTCGGGGGCCGGAATCGCCGGGACGAGCTTGGCGAGCATCGGGTCGACCGGCAGCGCGATGGGCAGCTTCATGCGCCGAACCCTACGTGCCCTCGCCCGCCGGACGCCGCGGCACGCGGCGCGGCTGCTGCCGGGTCTTGGCGGGCCCTGCCCCGCCGTCGGAGCGGGGCTCGGGGGCCGGGCGGGGGTCGTCCTTCTCGCGTTCGGCCCAGGCGAGCAGCTCGTCGAGCCGGAACGACTCGTCGTCGATTCCGGCCGCGAGGTCGCCCAGCTCGGCGAAGCGCGCCGGGACCGTCGCGAGGGTGAAGGCGGCCGGGTCGACGGCGTCCAACTCGGCCCACGCGATCGGCGTGGAGACCGTGCCCTCCGGGACGCCGCGCACCGAGTAGGCGCTGGCGATCGTGTGGTCGCGGGCGTTCTGGTTGTAGTCGAGGAAGACGTGGGCCGGGTCGCGCTCCTTGCGCCACCAGGTCGTGGTGACGTCGCGGGGGAGGCGCCGCTCCACCTCGCGGGCGAACGCGAGGGCGGCGCGGCGGACGTCCTCGAAGCCCCACTCGGGCACGATGCGCACGTAGATGTGCAGCCCCTGGCCGCCCGAGGTCTTGGGGTAGCCCGTGATGCCGAGGTCGTCCAGCACCTCGCGCGCGACGGACGCCGCCCGGCGGACGCGGTCGAAGCCGGCAGCCGGGCCGGGGTCGAGGTCGATGCGCCACTCGTCGGGGCGGTCGACGTCGGCGCGGCGGACGTTCCACGGGTGAAACTCCACCGTCGTCATCTGGACCGCCCAGATCACCTGGGCGAGTTCGGTAACGCAGAGCTCGTCGGCGGTGAGGCCGTACCGGGGGAAGTGCAGTTCGACGGTCTCGACCCAGTCGGGTGCGCCCGCGGGGAGGCGTTTCTGATGCACCTTGGGCCCCGCCAGGCCCTTCGGGAAGCGGTGCAGCATCGTCGGACGCTCCCGCAGCGCCCGGACGATCCCGTCGCCGACGGCCAGGTAATACTGCACGAGGTCGAGCTTCGTCCAGCCGCGCTCGGGGAAGTAGACGCGCTCGGGGGAGCTGATGGACACGGCGCGCCCGCCGACGTCCAGGGTGACGCGCTCCTGCTGGGCCATGACATGCACCCTAGTCAACCGGGGTCTCCCCCTGGGT
>CALMAD010000268.1 GCA_937859105.1 uncultured Propionibacteriaceae bacterium | reverse complement strand
TCCTGAGCGTTGCGTGCCCTCGCGGCCGCCGCCCGCGCGGCCGCCTCCTCACGGGCCGCCTTCTCGGCCGCGGCCTTCGCCGCCGCCCGCCGCCGCGCCTCGGCGAGCGCCGCCTGCCGGGCAGCCTCCCGCTCGGCCGCGATCTGAGCCTGGATCTGCTTCTGCAGCCGCGCCTCCTCGGCGCTGAGCTGCCGGTAGCGCGCCTCGTCGGCGGCCAGCTCGCCCTGCGCGGCGGCCTTGTTCTTCTCGTTCGCGGCGACCAGCGTCGCCACGCGGGCCGCCTGCGCGGACGCCGATGCCTCCAGCCCAGCAATCACCTTCACCTGGGCCGCCGCGGCGGCCTTGTCGGCCGCGACCTTGCGCTCCACCTCGGCCTGCCGGGCCTGAGCGGCGCGCAGCGCGACGAGGGCCTCGTCGAGAATGCGCTTCTGATGCGATTCGGCGTCGAAGATCGTGGTGCTCCACTGGACGCGCTGGGCGAGGTCGGCGGTCGATTCGCTGCCGAACATCACCGACACGCCCATGAGGTCGGATTGCTGCTGGAATTGCTCGCGGGCCGACTCGCCCATCACCCGGCGCTGCTCGTCGACCTTTTTGATTCCGGCAATGGTCGCGGCCTTCGCGGCCGCCAACTCGGCCTGCTCCACCTTCAATTTCGCCGCCAATTCCGCATCGTAGACGCGGGCCGCGGAAAGCTGCGAACGAATGTCGTTCAGACGTGCCTGTGCGGCGTCCAATTCGCTTTGGGATTGCAGGAGTTTATCGGTGGCGGATTGCACCTGCGATTGGGACGCCGCGACGTCGCCGGCGGCCGAGCGCTGCTGCGCCTGGATGGCCGCGGCCCGCTGCTGCTTGGCCTTGACGGTGTCACCGATGGCGGCGGGACTGGCGACGCCCACTGTCAGGGCAACAACGGTCACGCCCAGACCGAGCCGGACGCCCGCCCGTCGTAGCGGTGAACGGCGGAGGTAAGTGGCCTCGTGCACAGTCGTTTCCCCAATCATCTCGGTGAGAGCGACCGGCCGGAGGCGTCAAACCTTGAGGTACCTCCGGGTCGCGATCAACGTGGGGATAATAGAGAGAACAACCGCCACGGCCACAAGTACCACCATGGCGATAACGACGTGATTCCAGTCCACCCACGGCACAGTCTGAATGCTGGGTTTAGCTTTTCCGAGGATCACGAACTGCTCGAGGGCCGCCAGAGTGCCGTTGGCCAGAAGCGCGCCGGCCAATGCGGCGATCAGAGATTCCAGCAGGAACGGAGCCATGATGTAGAAGTTGCTGGCGCCGACCAGTCTCATGATGCCCAACTCGCGCCTTCGCGAAAACGCGGCCATGCGGATCGTGTTCCCGATCTGCAACGCGGCGGCCAACAACAGCAACGCGGACGCCCCCACCGTCAGGGCCTGGGCCAGGTTCATCCAGCCGAACAGGGGCTCCAGGTACTGCCGCAGGTCCTGCACGGCCTGGACGCCCGGCATCCCCTCGACCGCGGAACGCACCCCCTGATATTCCTCAGGGTTCTTGAGCTTGATACGGAAGAGATCCTGCATATCGGACGCCCGCATCGTCCCAAGAATAGAAGAGTCCTTATAAACTTCTCGGAATTCCTCGTACACCTGATCTTTGCTCTGGTAAAAGACGGTCTGCACCTCGTCATTCGACTCCAGGGCAGCGCGGACGGCGTCCTTCTGGGCCTGGGTCGCGTCCTGGCCCGGGTCGCAGTTCTGACCCTGGGACGCCGCGGTGCACAGGAAGACCGTGAGCTCGATCCGGTCGTACCAGCGGCCCTTGATGAGGTCCACCTGCTGGGCGGAGAGGACCCCGATGCCGAACAGCGACAGGGAGACCCACATCGTCACGACCACGGCGAGGGTCGAGGTGAGGTTGCGGCGGAGTCCGGAGAAGGTCTCGGACAGTGTGTGGCGCATCAGCTTCCTTCTTCTCTCGGCGTCGGGCGGCTAGGAGCCGTACACGCCCTTGCTCTGATCGCGGACGACGGCCCCATCGACCAACTCGATGACGCGCTTGCGCATCTGGTCGACGATCGTCGAATCGTGGGTGGCCATCACGACGGTCGTGCCGGTCCTGTTGATGCGGTCGAGCAGCTTCATGATGCCGACGCTCGTCGCCGGGTCGAGGTTGCCGGTGGGCTCGTCGGCCAGCAGGATCGGCGGCCGGTTGACGAACGCCCTGGCCAGCCCGACGCGCTGCTGCTCGCCGCCGGAGAGCTCGTCGGGGAGGCGATCCTCCATGCCGGACAGGCCCACCATCTCGATGGTCTCGGGGACGGTCCGGCGGATCACCGAGCTCGGCTTGCCGATGACCTTCAGCGCGAACGCGACGTTCTGATACACGTTCTTGCCGGGGAGGAGGCGGAAGTCCTGGAACACGATGCCCACCTTGCGGCGCAGCCGCGGGATGCGGCACGACGGCAGGCGTCCGACGTCGCTGCCCGCCACGTACACGTGCCCGCGCGTCGGCCGGTACTCCCGCAGAATCAGGCGCAGGAACGTCGACTTGCCCGACCCCGACGCGCCGACGAGGAAGACGAACTCCCCCTTGTCGATCCCGACGTTCACGTCCCTGAGCGCCTGGTGCGTCTGCCCCTCATACGTCTTGGAGACGTCCTGGAATTTGATCACGGTGCTTCCCGGTGTCGACGACGGTGCATCGCCGGGCTCCCCCGGACGACCGTCACCGAGCATAGGTTGCGCATGATTCGGCGAGCACGAGGCGCGCCCGTCGTGGGACAGGATGGCGACTCTTAGTCCGCATCATCTGGCCGGACGCCGGCGGCGTCCGATCGGGAAAGCCTGGGACGCCGCCCGCACCCGCGTGCGGGCCGCTGCGACCCGGGCGGTTACTCGGCGTCGGCGCGGCGACGCCAGCGGATGCCGGCGTCCAGGAAGCCGTCGATGTCGCCGTCGAAGACGGCGTCGGGGTTGCCAACCTCGTAGTCGGTGCGGAGGTCCTTGACCATCTGGTAGGGGTGCAGCACGTAGCTGCGCATCTGGGAGCCCCAACTGTTGCCGCCGTCGCCCTTGAGGGCGTTCATCTCGGCCTCGCGGTCGCGGCGCGCCTTCTCGAGCAGCCGCGACTGCAGGACGCGCAGGGCGGCCGCCTTGTTCTGCAACTGGCTCTTCTCGTTCTGACAAGACACGACGATGCCGGTCGGCAGGTGCGTGATGCGGACGGCCGAATCCGTCGTGTTCACCGACTGGCCGCCGGGGCCGGAGCTGCGGAACACGTCGACGCGGATGTCGGCCTCGGGGATGTCGATGTGGTCGGCCTCCTCCGTGACCGGCAGCACCTCCACGCCGGCGAAGCTCGTCTGGCGGCGGCCCTGGTTGTCGAACGGGCTGATGCGCACCAGGCGGTGCGTGCCCTGCTCGACCGACAGCATGCCGTAGGCGTACTGCTCGCGGATCGTGAACGTGGCCGACTTGATGCCCGCCTCCTCGGCGTAGCTCGTGTCGTAGACCTCGCTCGGGTAGCTGTGGCGTTCGGCCCAGCGCAGGTACATGCGCAGCAGCATCTGCGCGAAGTCGGCGGCGTCGACCCCGCCGGCCTCGGAGCGGATGGTCACCATCGCGTCCCGCTCGTCGTACTCGCCCGACAGGAGCGTGCGCACCTCGAGCGCCTCGATGTCGTCGGACAGCTTGGCGGACTCCCGCTCGGCCTCCGCGAGGGAGGCCGAGTCGCCCTCCTCTTCGGCGAGCTCGACCAGGACGCCGAGGTCGTCGAGCCGCTGGCGAAGCTTCTCGACGCGCTCGACCTCGGCCTGCAGGCGCGACAGTTTCGAGGTGACGCGCTGGGCGTTCTCCTGGTCGTCCCACAGGTCGGGGGCCGAGACCTCCTGCTGAAGCTGCGCGATCTCCGCCTTCTTGCGGGCGGGGTCGACGACGGCCTCGATGGAGGTCAGCGACCTGTCGAGCGCGGGAATCTTCTCCAGGATGTCTGCGGCTGCCACGAAGGAAGAGCCTACCCTGCGAGTGCCGCAGGAGGCTCACCCGCGTGGGCCGCCGCTACACCTGGCTGCACTCCTGACCGGCGGCCTTGTCGAAGTGGACGAACGCGGCGCCCTCGGCGTCGTTGACCGCCACCGAGCGGGCGCCGTCGCCGACCAGGCCGCGGCAGATGGCGAGGGCGTCGTCCACCCGGCGGTCGCGGCTGCGCCCCTCGATGGACGTCCGCACGACGTAGTGACCCGGGGAGGCGATCGTCGCCTTCTTGATGTAGCGCCCCGAGCGTCCGGCAAGCTTCTTCGCCTGCGACGTGACCTCGTAGCCCTCGTCGCTGTCAGCGGCTGCCGCCACCACAGACGGGCTCTGCGACGACAGCGTGGTGTTGGCGGTCGCGCAGCCCCCCAGCAGCGCGATCGGGAGCAGGGCCCAGACGATCCTGCTATTCATGATGCGTTCTCCATTCGTTACGCGTGTGGTCCGCCCCGATGGTGTCCCGGCGAAGGTCCAGACCCGAAGGGGTGACACGACGGGGTTGTTACGCGTGACAAGGGGTGATGCACCGCGCGGCGGACGGCGGGCGTCCCTATTTCTGGGGACGCCGAGGGCGCCGGCGGGCGCGCGGGCCTGAGGGGATGCTTAATCCCCCTCGCAGTAGGGGTCGTCCGGGTGGCTCAGGCAGTACTCGTGGGACCGGTAGGTGCCGTGCTTCTTCTGGTACTCAAGGCGGTCTTGGTCGGTATCGCGGCACTTCCCACCGGAATACGCGCCTCCCTTGGCCTCGCACCTGAGTTGCGCCTTGCTCGCAGCACCCACGCAGACCTCTAACTCCATGTGACCGCCCTTGGCCTCGCATTGACGAGACTTCTTCAGGTACGCAAGCTGACCCTCGAACCTCGCCCGGTCAGCGGCCTTGGAGGAGCAGTGGATCAGCTTTCCCGTCACGCCGTCGTACACGGGGTTTGCAGACTTGCCACACGCCGCGACCGCGGCCCGGTAGTTGCGCTGGAAGGCGGTGAGCTTGCTCTTCTTCGTCGCGGTCGAGGGTGCCGCGTCCGCGCGGGTCGCCTTCGTCGTTCTCTCGGACGCCGTCGCGGGCCGGGGGGTCTTCACCGGTGCGGAGGGGGTCGGGCTCGGCGCGGTCGGAGGCGCCGGGCTCGCGACGATCGACGAGGGACTCGCCTCGGGGACGGACGCCGGGGGTGCGGGGGCCGACGAGCACCCGCCCAGCACGAGGGTGAGCGTGGCGAGGACGCCGAACAACCGTGAAGACATAGGAAATACCTTATGGTCCACACGGGCCAGACCGACCGTTGGCGTCGACCTCGACGACCGGCCCGCCACTTCGCAGACGAAAACCGACCTCGCGCGTGTTGCGAGATCGGAAGAG
>CALMAD010000267.1 GCA_937859105.1 uncultured Propionibacteriaceae bacterium | reverse complement strand
GCGATGTCGGCGCCGAACCGTCCGGTCAGGTAGGGCTGGGCCCACGAGCCGTGGTAGCGGTCCTGGTAGTACGCCAGCGCGAGCTCGGTGACGGCGGCGAGGCGCTCGGGGGTGTGGGGGCCGGCGCGCCAGGCGTCGGCGCGGTCGAGTTGCGCGTTGAGATCCGCGGGCGAGATCTCCGGCGGCGTCATCACGCGGCGCTCGATGGCCTCCCATGTGAAGGCCAGGTTCGGCTCGACCTCGTCGACCTGGTTGTCCTCCGTTGTCGCGCCGGCTGCGTGATCGAGATCGGCGTGCGCTGTCCAGTACTCGTCCGGCGCGGCATCGGCGGGGTCGGGGGGCAGGTCGTCGCTGTCGAGGACAGGGTCGAGCAGAACGCTGGTTCGCCACACGAGGGCCTGGCAGTCGTCGATGTCGACTGCACCCCCGGGCGTGCCGATCAGGTCGGTGAGCTGCCAGCCGCGGGCGAGTGCCTGCTCGATCGAGACGACGAGCGCCGGCCACCACGGTGAGGCCTGGAGGGCGGCTGCCCGTTCGGGGCCGATGTTCTGCTCGAGCTCAGCCACCCAACTGGTGGTGACGGCGTTGTGCTGGTCGGCGAGCTGGGTGGCGACGGCGGGGGTGAGGTGCCGGCAGATGCGCCACCACAGGGCTGATGCCGCGTGGTCGTCGGGGAGCTGGCCCTCGCTGGTGGCGGCCCGGAGGAGCCGTTGGGCGTCCAGGCCCACGCCAGCGACCTGTGCGAGCCGATGCGCCAGCACGGGCAGGTGGGGGTCCCGGTCGGCGGCGGGCGCGAGCTGGTGGAGCAGCGGCGTCCATTCGGCGCCGGCGGGGGCGAGGTGGTCGATGATGCGCCGGTCGAGGCGGGCCTGCCAGCGGGCTTCAACAGCGGCGTATTGCCGTTCGCCGGTGGGTCGCGTGTCGGTGGGGGGAGTGCGGTGCGCGGCGCGCCACACGGAGAGGTCGGCGACGGTGGCGGCGTCCGGGCGGAAGCTGCCCGCCGGCGCCCACGCCGGGAGCTGGGTGGACGCCAGCGCCTGGTCGCGCAGCTGGTCGGCGAGTAAGACGACGAGCGCGTGACGCCGCCGCAGGTAGTCGCCCCAGTCGTTGTGCCGGGCGAGGCTGGCCGGTAGAGCGGGCAGCCACGGGAGGGGTCCGGGCTGGGTGTCGCGTCCGGTGGCGGGTTCGAGGCGCCAGTCGAGGACGGCGGCCGGGTCTGCGGCGCTGCCCAGCTCGCGGGCCTGCACGGCCTCGGTGAGCGCCCGGACGGGGTCGGTTCCGGACGCGGCGATCAACAGCAGATGTGCCCGGAGGGTGGGCCACGCCGGAGCCTCGGGGAGCCCGGCGACCAGGTCGTCGGCGGCCTGTTCGAGGCGCTGGACGAGGTCGGCGCCTGCGGTCTGTTCGGCGGCGTAGCCGAGGGCGTCGCTGTAGCGGGCGACGGCGTCGGCGAGTCGGTTGGCCGGGTCGGCGAGGGTGCGGGCGGTCGTGGTGGCGGAGGTGTTGTCCTCGTCGCGGGCGAGGATGCGTTCGAGGAGGTCGGTGGCGGTGGGCGGGATGATCGCCTCGGGCCGGATGAGCGAGTGGGCGTCGCCGTCGCCGACGATTTCGAGGTGGACGTGGTTGGCGTACCGGCCGCGAGTGAGCATCGTGTACAGCTGCTGGCGGGTTTCGGCGCCGGTGGCGATGCCGTGCAGGACGTCGGCGGTGACGCCTTGGGCGCCGTGGACGGTGCACGCGTAACCCAGTTCGACGGACTCGGCGGCGTAGCCGGCGGGCAGGATCACGGTCTGCCGGGTGGTCTGGTGGATCGCGCGGAGGTCGCCATTGGTGGCGATGCCGGTGATGGTCCACCGGTCACCGTTGCGTACCCAGTCGGTGCCCGAGGTGCGCAGCCGGCGGTCGTTCAGGCGGGTGATGATCACGTCGCCGACCGCCACGTCGCTGCCGTCGGCCAGCGCCACGGTGCGGGTGGGCCGGACGCCGCTGCGGAGGTCGGCTTGGGCGCGAGCGTTGAGTTCGGCCACCAGGGCGCGGGTGGGGGCGACCATGAGGGCGTCGGCGCCGGCGTGGCGGGCGGTGAGCCAGGAGGCGAAGACCTGGTTGGCGCAGGTGCTGAGGTCGCCGACGTGGACGCGGTGGTTGTCGAGGTAGAAGCCGAGCGCTTCGGGGTCGCCGGCGCGGAGCGCGAGGCTGGCGGCGCCTTCGGCGGGGTCGGCGAAGCGGACGAGTTCGTTGAGCTGGACGGCGCCGTGGGTGGCTTGGATGTCGCGGAGGACGCCGCCGGCGCCGATCGCGGCGAGTTGCTGGTCGTCGCCGATGAGGCGCACGGATCCGCCGCGGTCGAGGACGAACTCGACTACCTGGTCCAGCGAGAGGGTGTCGGCCATCCCGGCTTCGTCGATGATGACCAGGCTCGTCGGCCCGATGTGCTCGGCCCACTCGGGGAGCGGTCGCCGGTGGTTCAGGGCGTGGGTGAGGATGGCCATCGTGTCGGCGTGGGTGTCGATCTGGGCGCCCAGCTGGGCGGCCGCGGCGGCCGACGGGGCGAGCCCGACGACGGTGCCGCCGCCGTTGCGCCACGCGGTGGCCAGGGCGCGCATGGCAGTGGTCTTGCCGGAGCCGGCGGGGGCGATCGCGAGCTGGAGGCGGGCTCCGCTGGTGGCCATCTCGCGGACGAGGGCGACCTGTCCGGGGTTGAGCGGGGTGCGGTTCGCGACCGCCTCGATGAGGGCGACCTCGACGGCCGGGGTGGGCACCTGGTGGCCGCCGCGGCGTCCGGCTGCGTCGACGAGGCGGTGTTCGGCGGCGACGATCCGGCGGGAGGTGTGCCAGGTGGAGCGGGCGACGGTGTAGACGCTGTCGCCGTCGGTGCGGCGCAGGACGGCGGGTTCGGTGATGCCGTCGGCGGGGGCTTGCAGGGCGACGGAGTGGCGGGTGAGGGCGGCGTGGGTGAGGCGCGCGACGACGTCGTCGACACGCCTGCGGGGCAGGCTGGCGGCCCGGGCCACGCGCAGTGCTTCGGCGCGGACGTGCCAGTCCTGCCACGTGGAGCGCGAGCCTTCCATGGTCGCGACGATCTGGGCGGACTGGGTGCGCACCCAGCTGCGGGTGACGAAGACTGGACGCCGCAGTTGCCGGGCGGTGAGAGTCGCGTTGAGCATCGAGCGGACGCCGTCGGCGCCGAGGACAGCTTCGGCTTCGGCGCGCCAGGTGGCGCGTTGTTCGGCGAGGGTGCGGGGTTCGTGCTTGGCCTGCCGGGTCTCGAGGTTGGCCTGCTGCGCCAGAGCGCGGGCCTCGACCATGGTCGGGGGCCGGTGGTGCTCGCGTTGGAATGCGGCCGCCAGTTCGCTCTGGCGGTGTTCGATGGACGCCCGACGTTGCGACCAGCGGGCGTTCAGCGCGGGGTCGACGCCAACCAGTTCGCGGACCGGGCGCTTGCCGGGGTCGGTGGACGGGCGTTCGGCGAATCGAACGGGGAGGGCTTCGGAGAGGCGCCGTTCAAGGGCGGTGTTGTAGACCTCGGAGGCGGCGACGATGGCCTTGAACAGGAGGCGTCCGTCGATGGAGAGCCAGCGTCCGTCGAGGATCTGGACCTTGTTCGCGACGGGGATGTGGGTGTGGAGATCGGGGTCGCCGGCGCGGCTGTCGCGGTGGGTGAACCGGGCGGCGACCAGCCCCGTCACATCAACTTGCCGGACGCCGTTGTGGCCGGTGCGCGTGTAGAGGGCGTGGGTCTCGATGAACCGGAGCGCGTCGCCGATCGCAGCGAGGTGGGCTCGTTCGATGGTGGCCGCCGTCGCGGGTTCGGCCAGCGCCCACAGCGTCGAGACGCTCTTCACGGGGGAGAAGGTGAGGTCGTAGCCGGCGACGGCCGTGGTCTGGGGGCGGGACGCGGTGGCGATCAGTCCGGCGAGTTCGCGGGCGTCGACGGGGTCGCGTCCGAAGGTGGCCCGGAAGGTCTCGCGTCCGACCTGGGTGCGGATCGCGGCGCGAACCTGCGCGGGGACCGGCGCATCGTGGGGGGCGCCGACCTGGGCGTTGTGGGCGGCAAAGCGTTTGGCGACCTCGATGTGAAACTCGGGCATGTCGTGGGCGTAGACCTTGAACGGCTGGCCCAGCCGGATCGCGTCGCGGGCCTGGGCGACGGTGGCGTCCGGCGGGAGGGCTTCGCCGCGTTGTCGGGCGAGGGGGTGGTGGCCCGATCCGAACAGGAACCGCATCTGCTCGGCGGTGACCGGGTCGCCGGCGTTCAGGCCCTCGATGCCGACCATTCCGGAGCCGACCCACACTCCCGGGGTCTCGCCCTTCTGCGTGTAGTAGGACGCCAACCCGGTGTGGCCCTTCTCGGTGGAGTCCATCGCAGCGACCTGCCGGGTCAGGTACTCGTACCCGTCCCCGGCGGTCAGCTTGTGCAGACTCATCAC
>CALMAD010000266.1 GCA_937859105.1 uncultured Propionibacteriaceae bacterium | reverse complement strand
CCCAGCCCCTCGGACTGGGGGCCGCTGCACGTCCGCTCGCGCGAGCCTGTGGTCTGACCAACAACGTCCAAGCGGGCGGCAACCATGGCAACAGACCTGAAATATTCTCAGCAATCTCCTATCTTCAGGAGTGGAAACGGACCATTCCTGAGGAGTTTTCATCATGGCTTTCAAGCGCCAGACGATCGCGGCCACGGCGACGGCCGCCCTGCTCGTGGGGGGATCGGCGTACTACCTGAGCGCGCAGGCGTCCGGGCCGGCGACCGTCGCGATCCCGAGCGCGGCGGCGTCCACGATCGCTCCGCGCGCGGCCTCGACGGTGAACCGCGACCTCGACGCGCGTCCCGCGCCGACGACGGTCGCGACGCTCACCCCGAGCGCGACGGCGTCCTCCGCCAAGACCACCGCGCCGGCGAAGGCCACCACCAAGGCCGCACCGACGCTCGCGGCCGCGAAGAAGGCGTCCGTGAAGAAGTCCGCGGCCAAGACGCCCGAGAAGACCCAGGCGACGAAGACGGCGAAGGCGACCCAGAAGTCCGAGAAGTCGGCGAAGTCCGAGAAGTCCGCGGCGTCGAGTTCGGGCCTCAACCTCGCCCGCGCCGCCATGTGGGACCGCGTCGCCCGGTGTGAGTCCGGGGGGAACTGGAGCATCAACACGGGCAACGGCTACTACGGCGGTCTGCAGTTCAACGCGGGCACGTGGCGCGCCGCGGGCGGCACGGCCTACGCGAGCCTGCCGCACCAGGCGAGCCGCGCCGAGCAGATCACCGTCGCGAACCGCCTCTACGCCCAGCGCGGCCTGCAGCCCTGGGGCTGCGCGCACGCCGCCTGAGCCGGAGGCCGGGGCGGGGCCCCGGGAACAGGGACCATCCCGGGGTCCCCGCCACTCATGATCGCGTCGGAGGCAACAGGCCTCCGGCGCGATCGTCTAGTCGGCACGCTGTGGCGCTTTCGCTAGCCAGATGACGTTTAACGCCGCGGTGACCTGCGGGCCGGACGCGGACGATAGCGTGGCCCCATGCCCCTCCCCTCCGAGCCGACCGTTCCGTCCGACTTCTTCAGCCGCCACCTGAGCGAGCAGACTCATGCGCTGGCGGCCTCGACGCCGCGGATCGAGTCGGCGTTCGCCGGCGCGCCCCGCCAGCTCACCGACGAGCTGGCGGATGCCGCGGACGCCCTCGCCGGCGAGTTGGGCGACCTGGCGCTCGACCTCTACGAGCACCCGGAGCCCGCGTTCGAGGAGCACCGCTCGGCCGCCGCGCTGGCGTCCCTGCTGGCCGGGCACGGCGTCGAGGCGACGGTCGGCGTCCACGGGTTGGAGACGGCGCTGCGCGCCGAGTTCGTCGCCGGGGACGCCCGCCGCACGGTGGCGATCTGCGCCGAGTACGACGCCCTGCCCGGCATCGGGCACGGCTGCGGCCACAACGTCATCGCGGCGTGCGGCGTCGGGGCGTTTCTCGCGTTGCACGCGCTGCACCGCAGGCGTCCGGACGCCTTCGCCGGCCGCGTCGTGCTGCTCGGGACGCCGGCCGAGGAGGGCCACTCCGGCAAGGAGTACCTGGCCCGCGAGGGCGCGTTCGACGGGGTGGACGCCGCGATGATGGTCCACTCCTACGGCTACGACCTGGCCGACCAGGTGTGGCTCGGACGCCGCGTCCTGACGGTCACGTTCCACGGGCGCCCGGCGCATGCGTCCGCGGAGCCGTTCATGGGGCGCAATGCTCTCGACGCGGCGAACCTCATGTACACCGGCATCGGGCTGCTCCGCCAACAGATGCTGCCGGTCGACCGCGTCCACGCGATCATCACCGAGGGCGGCTCGCGGGCGTCCGTGATCCCCGAGACGGCCCGCCTCGACCTGTACGCCCGTTCGAAGTATCCGCAGACCCTGCGCGACCTGTCGGCCCGGCTGGACGACATCGCCCACGGCGCCGCGCTCATGGCCGGCGTCGGCGTCACCGTCGAGTGGGACCGCCACCCCGCCACCCTGCCGGTGCGCACGAACCAGGCGCTCACCGCCCGCTGGGCGACCGCGCAGGCCCGGCGCGGGCGCACCGCGCTGCCGCTCCGCGTCGTCCCGGAGACGATCGCGGCGTCCACCGACTTCGGCAACGTCAGCTACCGCGTGCCGGGCATCCACCCGCTCATCAAGATCGCGCCCGAGGGGTGCGCGCTGCACACGCGCGAGTTCGCGGACGCCGCGGCCACCCCGGCGGCGCGACGCGCGGCGGTCGACGGGGCGTTCGGCCTGGCCGCCACGGCCCTCGACTTCCTCTGCGACGACGACCTCGCGGCCGCCGTCGCCCGCGAATTCGCCGACGAGGGCGGCCCCGTCGACGTCGAGCACTACTTCGATTGATCCCCCGTATCGACCCGAAGGAGGACCCCCATGCCTGCATCCGCCACCGCCCGCGTCCCGTGGAGCGACCGCGTCCTGTCGGCCCTGGAGGCGGCCGGCAACAAGCTGCCCCAGCCGTTCAACCTGTTCGTGTGGCTGTTCGCGATCGTCGGCGTCGTCGGGACGGCGGCCTCGCTCGCCGGCGTGACGGTGCAGGTACCCGGCGCCAAAGAGGCCATCGACGTCAAGGGCCTGTTCACCGGCGAGGGACTGGCGTGGTTCACGGCGAACCTCGGCCAGAACTACGTCGGCTTCCCGCCGCTCGTGACCGTCATGCCGATCCTGCTCGCCATCGGCATCGCGGAGAAGACCGGGTTCCTGTCGGCCGCGATCCGCGCCGCGATCGGGTCGGCGCCCCGCTGGCTGCTGCCGTACATGGTCGGCTTCCTGGGCGTGGTCGGGTCGATCATGGCCGACTCGGTGTTCGTCATCCTGCCGCCGCTCGCGGCGCTCGCGTTCAAGGCCGTCGGACGCCACCCCGTCGCGGGCCTCCTGGGCGGCTTCGCGTCCGCCGGGGCGGGCTATTCGACGTCGATCGTGCCGACGTCGCTGGACGCCCTGTTCGCCGGCATCACCAACGCCGTCCTGCCGACCGTGCCGACGGTGCAGGCGGCGGCCGCGCCGGTGAACCCGGTGTCGAACTACTACTTCAACATTGTCTCCGCGCTCGTGCTGTCGCTGCTGGCCGGGTTCATCATCGACCGGATCATCGAGCCGCGCATCGTCCGGACGGGCGTCCCCGACGTCGAGACCGTCGACGAGGACGCCGAGTCGTCGCTCACGTTCGACGACGAGGGCTCCGAGGTGACCGTGGACACCAACGCGGCCGTCGAGCACGAGGTGACGCCCGCCGAGCGGCGCGGCCTGCGCCGGGGCGGTCTGGCCCTCCTCGTGACGGCCGTGGTGATGCTGGTCGCCGTACTGCTGCCGGCGTCCCCGTGGCGCAACGCGCAGGGCGAGTTCCTGCCGCGTTCGCCGCTGCTGAACTCGATCGTGTTCATCGTGTTCGCGCTGTTCGCGATCGGCGGGTTCACCTTCGGCAAGGCGGCGGGCACGATCAAGGGCTTCCACGACGTGCCGCGGCTGATGGGGCTCGCGCTGAAGGACATGATCCCGTTCCTCGTGCTCGCCTTCGTGATGGGCCAGTTCATCGCGTTGTTCAACTGGTCGGGGATCGGCAGTTGGATCGCGGTCTCGGGGGCGGAGGCGCTGCAGGCGACCGGCATGACCGGCTTCGGCGTGATCGTGATGTTCGTGCTGCTGTGCAGCCTGCTGAACCTGTTCATCATCTCCGGCTCGGCCATGTGGACGATCATGGCCGCCGTCTTCGTCCCCATGTTCGGCCTCGTGGGGCTGGAGCCGGCGTTCGTGCAGGCCGCGTTCCGCATCGGCGACTCGGCCACCCAGATCATCACGCCGATGAACCCCTACATGATCGTGCTACTGACCTACCTGCGGAAGTACCAGCCGCAGGCCGGCTTCGGCAACCTCATGTCGGGCATGATGCCGTTCGTCGTTCCGTTCTGGCTCGCCTGGCTGGGGATCTTGTTCGTGTATTACACGGTGGGGCTTCCGCTGGGGCCGGGCAACGACATCTTCATCGAACAGCTGCGCTGACCGGTGCGCGTGCCACCATGGACGCCGTGACCAGCAGCTTCCACGAGCGTGTCGGCGGGACGCCCACGTTCCAGGCCCTCGTCGACCGGTTCTATGAGGGGGTCGCGGGCGACCCGCCGCTGCGCGCCATGTACCCCGAGGAGGATCTCGGCCCCG
>CALMAD010000265.1 GCA_937859105.1 uncultured Propionibacteriaceae bacterium | reverse complement strand
ATCTCTGAGAGTGTTCACTCACATGGGTGAGAACACTTCGCCTGCGGCGTGGGAGCCCCACGGTTAGGAGCAGTGGACATGGCTCGGCCGAAGTCTCCCTGCGGCACGCCAGCGTCGTACCGGCGTCATCTTCGCGAGGGCGAGGATGCGTGCATTCCGTGTCGCGATGCCCACAACGCAGCCCATCGGGCTGAGGCCGAGAAGAGACGCAACTCTGCGGGCGGCTCCCCGCCGGCGACTGCCCCGCCGGTCGTCGCCCTGCCGGGCGTTCCTGTATCTTCTGCCACTCGAGTGTCCGACCTGCGGCGGCTGCGCGAAGTTCTGAGCACCGCGATCACGACCGTGAAAGACCCGAAGGACTTGGCGACGTTGTCGCGCGAACTGCGGCAAGTGCTCCAGGAGCTGGAGAAGGTCGAGGTCGTCGATACCGAGCCGATCCAGGGGGTGGTCGTCGATGAGTTCGAGGCCGCCCGCCAGCGCCGTGCTGCGAGGGCGTCAGGAGCCTAGGGTTCTGACCTTCCCGCAGGGTGCGGTGGGGTCTCTGGCTGACGACGCGCACGCCCTGTGGGACATGACGGGGCGGCATCTCGACCCGTGGCAGGAGACCTCCTGCGAGCCGCTGTACGCCATCGACGCCGCTGGCCTATGGGCGGCGAAGGAGTACGGGCTGGTCGTGTGCCGCCAGGTTGGCAAGGGCGAGATCTTGACCGAGTACGACTTGGCTCACCTTTTCCTGTGGCCGAAGCCGGATGGTGAGCCGAAGGTCATCGTGCACACGGCGCACGAGTACCCGACTGTGTGGACGCACTTTCGCAAGGTGAAGTCGCGGCTGTTGGGGACGCCGTGGATGCGTCGCCGACTCATGGGCGGTGGTCGGGAGACGGCGCGTGGTGTGTCTGGCATCACCACGGGCATGGGCAAGATGATCTTCGAGACGCAGCGGGGCGACCTGCTGATCCTGCAGACGCGGACCGCGAACGCCGGCGTCGGGTTTACCGTGGACAACCTGGTGATCGACGAGGCGCAGCAGTCGCCGGCTGAGACGATGGATGCGTTGCTGTTCACGCAGAACGCTTCACCGAATCCGCAGGTGGTCTACACCGGGACGGTCCCGACCGAGGTGCAGGATGGTGCGCACTTCGAGGCGGTGCGTGACCGCGGCCGTCACGGCGGGTTCCCGCGCACGGCCTGGGTCGAGTTCAGTCCGGATGGGTCTGATGACCCGGACATGGCCGCGACCATCCGGTCCGATGACCGTAAGGTGTGGGTGCAGGCCATCCCCGGCTTGGGAATCAGGACGTCCGAGGAGGACGTCGAGGACCGCTACAACAGCTTGATCAAGACGAACCCGGAGTCGTTCCGGCAGCAGCAGTTGTCGATCTGGCCGAACGCTCGCCCCGAGTCTGAACAGTCGTTCAACGAACTCGACCTGCGGAAGTGGGGCGACGGCGTCCGGGCCGAACGGCTGGGGCAGCCTGCGGTGATCAGCGTGTCGCTGGGTCGCGGCGGCGGGTACTCGTCGATCGGTGGCGCGTGCCGCACGGCAGACGGGATGGTCCTCGTGGAGCACCTGGACACGCGCCCGGGGACGCTGTGGGTGGCCGACAGGCTGGCTGAGCTGCGTTCGACATACCGGGCGATGTTCGTGCTCGACGAGCGGAACTGTGGGCCGATCCTGTCCGACCTCGACCGGGCGGGCTTGCGCTACATGCGGATGAACACCGGTGAGGTTGGGGCGGCGTTCGAGATCTTCAGTGAGTTGGTGAACGCCGGCCTCGTCGTCCACCCTGACCAGGCTGAGCTGACGGAGTCGCTGCAGTCGGCAGCACCGCGTAACATGGCCCGCGGCTTGTCGACTTGGGATCAGGGCAACCCGCTGGTCCCGGTGACTTCCACGCAGGCCGTGACCCTGGCGGCATGGGGCCTGAAGAAGCGCGAGGGCCGCCCGGCGGCATCGACGCCTGGACTGCCCGCGACTCTCGATGATGCCTCGCCGACGGGGCCTGCCCGATATACGCTGTGACGACGAACGGGGGTAGCAGATGGGCGCCGCTCCCGTGAACGAGAAGGGCTACACCGTCGACGACGGCACGTGGGCGTCGTGGTGGCCGGACTTCGGCGTGGTCGAGGGAATCCCCGAGCTCGCCTACCCGCAGAGCCTGGACACGTTCGACACGATGCAACTCGACCCGCAGGTCACCTCGACCGTGTCGGCGGTGACGCTGCCGCTGCGGTCGACCGGCTGGTGGATCGACCCCAACGGCGCGGACGCCGAGGTGGTGCAGCTCATCGCTGAGGATCTGGGCCTGCCGGTGCGTGGCGTAGACATGCCCCGGCCCCTGCGGGCGCGTGATCGGTTCGGCTTCCACGAGCACCTTGAGTTGGCGCTGGAGTCGCTGCCGTACGGGCACAGCATCTTCGAGCAGGTCGCCCGGATGGACGGCAGCCTGGCGCGTCTGAGGAAGCTGGGGTGGCGCCCGCCGCGGACGATCGAGAAGTGGTCGGTGGGCCGCGATGGTGGTCTGGAGTCGATCAAGCAGTTCGGGGTGAAGGCGCCGATCCCCGTCGACCGGCTGGTGGTGTACTCGCACAAGCGCCGCGGTGGCGCGTGGACCGGACAGTCGATCCTGCGGACGGCCTTCAAGTTCTGGATGCTGAAGGAGCGGATGGCGAAGGTCCAGTTCACTTCGGTGGACAGGTCCGGCGTCGGCACTCCCGTCTACACGGCTTCTCCCGCGCCCTTGGAGTTCTCCCCGGAGGACGCGAGGGTGTACGAAGACGCGCAGCGTCTCGCGGGCCTCCAGATCGCGAAGAACTACCGAGGCGGTGCGGAATCCGGGGCGTCCCTCCCGGCCGGCGCCAAACTCGAAATTGTCGGTGTGAGCGGCACCCTCCCGGACGCCGACAAGGTGATCCGATACTACGACGAGCAAATCGGGAAGAGCGTCCTCGCGAACTTCCTGTCCCTCGGCGGGGAGAACTCCCGAGGCTCGTACGCGCTCGGGTCGACCTTCGCGGACTTCTTCATCCAGTCGCTGCAGGCCGAGGCGAAGTGGCTGTGTGACGTCCTGACCCAGCATGTCGTCGAGGACATCGTCGACTGGAACTGGGGTCCGCAGGTGCGGGCACCGCGGATCGTGTGTGACGACATCGGATCGAAACATCCCGTCACCGCCGAGGCGATCACCGCGCTGGTGAACGCCGGCGCGCTGCAGCCGGACGCCGAACTGGAGCGGTTCATGCGCGACACGTACGGCCTCCCGCAGCGCAGCAACGCGTGGGCGAAGGGCGACCTCGACCTGATGAAGACGAGGACTACCGCGTTCAAGGAACTCATCGACGCCGGCGCCTCGTTTGACACGGCGAAGATCGCGACCGGCCTGACCAACCTCCAGGAGAAGCAGTGACCTACCGATTCCGCGGCGACACGCCGCCGACAGCATCGTCGAGGGCGTCCGTCCTCACGCCCGAGGTGACCGACCACGTCGCCGAGATGTTCCTGTACGACCCGATCGACTCGTGGGGCGGCCCCTGGGGTGTCAGCGCGAAGGAGTTCGCCGACGCGCTCGCCCAACTCCCCGAGGACGTCACGGAGATCCGCCTGCACATCAACTCGCCGGGCGGCGAGGTGTGGGATGCGATGGCGATCGTCAACCAACTCCGCCGACACGACGCGCGTGTGGTTGCGGTCGTGGACGGAGTGGCCGCGTCGGCGGCGTCCATCGTCGCCGTGACCGCCGAAGAGACGATCATGGGGATCGGCGCCCAAATGATGGTGCACGACGCCTGGAACGTCGCGATCGGCAACGAGGCGGACATGCTCGCGATGGCGACCCGCCTCGGCAAGTCCTCGGACACGCTCGCCGGCATCTACGCCACGAAGGCAGGCGGCTCGGCCCAGGAGTGGCGCGAGGTGATGCGCGACGAAACGTGGTACTCGGCCACCGAGGCTGTCGAGGCCGGCCTGGCCGACAGTGCGGTCGGCGGCGACGCGGACGACTCCGCGAAGGCGCTGGCCGCGGTCCCCGACGGGTTCCCCCTCTTCCGGTATGGCGGTCGCGCGCAAGCGCCGGCGCCCCGCATGGTCGCGCGGTCCGCGGCCCCACAGATCCCCGTCTCGACCGAGCCGGGTACCACCATCCGAAAGGAGTCCGACATGTCGGACACGCTGAAGGCTGGGCTCCGCGATCGGCTCGGGATCACCGATGCCGAAGCGGACGAGGCGGCGATCCTGACCGCGCTCGACGAGGCGCTCGAGGAGCGCGCCGAGCCCACCACCGACATCCCTGAGGGCACCGTCCTCATGGACGCCAAGCAGCTCGACGAGCTGCGCGTCGACGCCGCCGTCGCCGCCGACGCCGTCGGCCGAGGGCGCCCAGGCGCGCGCCCAGCAGGTCGCCGAGCGGCGTGACACCGTCGTGGCTGCGGCTGTCGCAGACGGGCGCATCTCGCCGGCGAACCGCGACACGTGGCGCGCCCGCATGGACGAGAACGAGGAGGGCACCCACGCCCTGCTCGCGACCCTCGCCCCGAACAAGGCCATCCCGGTCGAGCCGATCGGCTTCACCGGCGGCCCGGACGAGATCGACGCCCTCGACCAGAAGGTCGCCGGGCTCTTCACCAAGGAGGCGTGACGTGGATCACAACCTGAAGTTCAAGCCCGGGCAGGCCGTCACGTTCGCGACGACCACCGCCGCCAAGGGCGGCGACGTCGCCGAGATCACCGGCAACCGGACGGTCGGGCTCGCCGCAGCCGCGTCGGTCAAGGCGATCGGCACCTACGCCCACGACGTCGCCATCGGTGACGACGTGGTCGTGCACATCGCCGGCCCGATCGACACGTTCGTCGCCTCTGCGGCGATCCCGGCCGGGTCGGAGATCGAGGCTGCGGGGGCCGGTCGTGTCCGCGTTCGCACCACGGGCCGCTCCCTCGGCCTGGCCCTCACGGCAGCGACCGCTGCCGGTGACATCGTCCAGGCCCTTCGGGTCTGAGAGCAAGGAGAAGATCACATGGGCACGTACCCCACTCCCGCCCGGGAGAAGACGCTCACCGCGGAGGAGGTCCACGCGTTCCTGCGCAGCCCGGCGCGCGTCGCCCGTCGCATTCAGGAGCTCACCGACATGTCGTTCGTCGCCGACCTGCTGCTGAAGGGCAGCGCGGACGCGACGGGCACGGGTTCCCTGCTCGTCGAGGAGGACGGCGGTCTGTTCCTCAAGGACGACCCGGAGATCATCGCGCCGGGTGGTGAGTACCCGCTCGTCACCGACTCGGAGGTCGGCGGCTACCTCATCGCCATGCGCAAGAAGGGCTTCGACCAGGAGGTCACCGACGAGAAGATCGCCCGCACGCCGGGGGATGTTCTGCGTCGCGCCCTGCAGCGGATGTCGAACACGATGATCCGCGACTTCGACCGGGTCGCGATGGCGGTCATCGCGTCGCGCGTCACCGGCACCTACGCGGCGTCCGGCACGTGGGCCGACGGCGGCCGGATCGTCGAGGACATCCTCCTCGCCGACGCGACCGAGGAGGAGAAGGAGCGCGGCTACACCTACGACGCGGTCGTGCTCACGCCCGTCGACTACGCCAAGGTCGTCGCGCGCCTCATCAAGGACGGGATGGCGCCGCGCGAGCAGGGCAACCCGCTCCTGTCGGGCGCGCGCTGGTTCAACTTCATGGACAAGGCGGTCATCAAGACCGTCCACAGCCCGTTCACCGACCCGATCCTGGTCGACACCGAGAACCTCGGCGGCATCGGCACGGAGAACATCGGCTCCCCGGGCTACTCGCGCACCGAGAAGGGCATCGAGGTCAAGTCGCGTCGCTCCGAGGGCGACGGCGACCGGGACTCGTGGCTGCTCCGCACACGCCGCCTGGCCGTGCCGTACGTCACTGGCCCGAGCGCCGCGGTCCGCATCACCGGGACCAAGTGAGGGGGCTGACGATGGCTGAGAAGTCCTACAAGGTCGTCGGCGCCGTCGCCGTCGTGGAGGTCGGCAAGGCAGCCCGCTACCTGTACCGGGGTGCCGTCGTCCCGGGCAGCGCGGCCAACCTCACGCACCTCCTCGCCGTCGGCCTGATCGCCGAGGCCGAGGCGGAAGAGGAGGTTGGCGACCAGGCCGTGGACATCGACACGCTGGGCGTCGAGGGCCTGCGCGCCTACGCCGCCGATCACAACGTCGACCTGGGTGGACTCACCCGCAAGGACGACATCCGGGCCGCGATCCTCGCAGCCTCGGCCTGAACGGGAGGGGGGCGCTCATGGCGGAGATCCCGGGTGTCATCACACCCGCCGACATCGAACGATGGGCGCCCTCCCTCCCCTCAGGCGACCAGAACGACCTGACCGCCGAGGCGGTCGCTCTCGTCCGCCGGCACGCCCCGTGCGTGGCCAGCGGGTCGGACGACCTGAAGGCGGAAGCGCGCGGCATCATCCGTCGCGTGGTTCAGGCGGCCGTGGCCGCCGATGCGTCGATCGGGTACTCGCTGGAGACCATCGGCCCCTTCACGGCCCGGATGGAGAAGCGCGGCGCGTCGCTGGCAACCGCGAGCGACATCGCAGCACTCGCCGCCCTGTGTGGCGGCACGACCAGCTCGGGGCTGCCCCTCGGATCCTTCCCGGACGCGATGAACGTCTGCGGGCTCTTCGCGGAACGTCGCCGTGCTCGGTGAAGTCGTCCAGCGGCTCCCGTACCTGAGGACCGACACCAACGGTCACGGCCGCGAGAAGGTCGTGCTCGGTGATCCCGTGCGTGTCGTCGCGTTGGCGTTCGCCCCAGAGCAGTCGAACGAACCTCGCGATGACGGCGGGAGTCGCGTCGTGACCCCCGCCACCCTGTACCTGCCCTACAGCCAAGAGACGGACCCCCGGGACGCCTGGGTGGTCCGCGGACGCCGGTATGTCGCGGACGGCGAAGCCGCCCAGTGGCGGTCCCCCTTCACTGGCCGAACACCCGGGCAGGTCGTAGCTCTGAGGAGGGTTCTGGGATGACGTTCAAGATGGGGCCGGTGAAGCTCAACCGGGCAGCTTTCCGGGCACTCCGAACATCCGACGGCGCCAAGCGTGCCGTCAAGAAGGCTGCTGACCAGATCGCCGCCGATGCGTCGCGTCGCTCTGGCGAGGAGTACGAGGCCCACGAGTCGAAGGGCAGGAACCGCGCCCGGGCGGTCGTCACGCCGGGCACGTACGAAGCGGCCCGGGACAGCGCAGAGAACCTGACGCTGCTGCGCAGCATGGACGCCGGCAGGTCATGACGATCGTCATGGCGATGGTCTCTCGGGCCATCGTGAAGCCGGTCGACATCGAAGCGGCGGCGGTCATGTACCTGACCGGACTGGAGCCGCTGCTCGGGTGCATGGTGAGCACCCGCCGACCGTACGGCACGGACTGGTCGACGGCGCCCGACGAACTGATCCGCGTGACGGTCGTAGGTGGCGGAGAAGCCCGCGATCTGGTCCTCGATGACGCGGTGCTCGCCATTGAGGTGTGGGCGCCCGACTCCGAACGTGCCGCCGACCTGGCGGCGACCACCTCGGCGCTCCTCGACGCATGGCAGGGCATGACTGGCGATGCCCTCATCTACCAGTGCCAGACCCAACGACCCCGGTCGGTGGACGACCCGCTGACCCGGAACCCTCGCTACCTCTTCACGGCGTCGGTGACAGCCCGTCGCCACGTCATCGACACCACCTAGAAGGAGAAAACACCATGGCGAAGAACGCCAAGCAGGTCCGCGTCGCCCTCACCGGGAACGTGTGGTTCGAGCCGGACTTCGACGCGCCCGTGCAGGACGCCGACCTGCTCACCGCGCCCACGACGACGGCCGTGAACCTCGGGTACACCACCGAGGACGGCGTCAGCTTCACGCTGTCCAAGGAGACCGAGGACATCAAAGGCTGGCAGACCAAGGACATCCTGCGCCGCCTGATCACGTCCGAGCCGAATTCGTGCTCCTACGTGCTGCGGCAGCTCGCCCGCGACATCTGGCTGGCGACGATGGGTGGCGCGGTCACCACGACCGCCGGCGTCCACAAGTGGGAGCCGAACGATGGTGAGGACATCGAGGGTCGCGTGTGGGTCGACTTCGTCGACGGCATCGGACGCTCCAAGCTCGCGGCGAAGCTG